>NZ_LHVN01000021.1:0-204034 GCF_001269815.1 Pseudomonas sp. P1.31
GATCTTTTGATCTTGCCCGTAAAAACAAGATCAAAAGATCGCAGCCTTCGGCAGCTCCTACCAGTACACAACCGAATAGTGAACAAGTACACAAAACCAAAGAATTAATACATTCGACTGGCAGACTTTGGATAAGCTGCTAGCGTAAACAAGACGTGTCCTAGAGGCTTGAAAAGAAAGGGATTACGCCGTACGGCCGACAAGTGCCGAGTTGTCCATTGAGCCACCAGGGAATCGGGGATGAAGTTCAATCGAGTGGGGAAGACTCTTTTTCTGGCAAGTTCGCTGGCGGCTATGCCGTTCGCGCAAGCAGACAACGCCGAAGACTCCAATAAAAGTAACAACCCGCTGAACGTGGCGCCGGGCGCCAACCTGCAGGACTACTACACCCCCAAACTCTACGACAGCAACGCTCATACCAATGACGTCCTGCTGCGCGGCACGTTGCCGATCGCCCCGAACGACTTTATCGGTGTGCCACAACTGATACGCGCGACGCTGCCCATCAGCACCCGCCCCGATCCGCATAACGGTTACAGCACCGGCATGGGCGATCTGAACCTGTTCGACATCTTTATTCTGAAAACCGAAGGCGTGCAGTTGGGCATTGGCCCGCTGATCACCGCGCCGACCGCCGAACAGGACGAGCTCGGCACCGGCAAATGGCAAGGGGGCCTCGCGGCTGTCGCGATCGACGCCTCCCCGCGCGGATTGCTCGGCGCACTGGTTCAGTATCAAAGTTCTTTCGCTGGCGACAGCGACCGCGCCCACGTTGAAAGCGCGACCATGCAGCCGTTCATCATCCATAACCTGGAAAAAGGCTGGTACCTGCGCTCCACTGGCACCTGGACGTTCGACCTGAAAAACGACACCCACTACATCCCGCTCGGCCTGGGTGTGGGCAAAGCCTGGAAGTCCGGCAGCAACATCGTCAACGCCTTCATCGAACCGCAGTGGACCGTCGACCGCAAAGGCGACGGCCTGCCGCAATTCGTTGTTTATACCGGCATTAACTTGACCTTCGGCAAGTAAGGAAGACGCTATGCAGGTTACCCTCAAGGCCGCCGGCTACAGCTTGATGACGATGTTTGTCAGCTGTGGCGTCGGCGCCCAGGAATCCATCGCCAGCCCGCAAACTGATCGGAGCGCTATCTACGCAGCGACCGAGCGCCCGGCGGCGCCACTATTCGAATATTTATACAGCCAGAACTTTAAGCGGAGTCGTTGATGGTCAAGCCCTACGTTGTGCGCCCGTTACTGGCGCTGTGCATGATCGGCAGTCCGCTGCTGTACGCCGCCGAGGGCGGTGTTGGCCGGCCAATTACTGGTCAACAGGTGTTTTCCAACGCCGGTATCGTGCCGCCTGAGCCGGGCTGGGTCATGTCGTTGACCAGCATTTGGTACGACGGCTCGCTAAAAGGCAGCAACGGTGCGCCGATTTCCGGCGCGGTCAGTGGCGGGATCGACATGAAAGTGTCGTACACCATGGCCAACTTCACCCATGTCTGGGACACCGGCAAAGGTCGCTGGAACTACGCCTCGGCCGTTGGCATTCCCGTGCAGTACACCGACATCAAAGCCAGCATCACCGGTCCGCGCGGGCGCACGCTGGGTGACAGCGACTCCGGCACCCAATTCGCCGACGCCCTGATCACGCCGATCGCCGCCGGTTACCACTTCGACGAGTTGAACCACATCTCGCTGTCCCTGCCGATCTACGTGCCGACCGGTGCTTATAACGACGATCGACTGGCCAACCCGGGGCAGAACAATTACACGTTCATGCCGACCGTGGCGTTCACCCACCTCGACGGCAAGGGTGGCGAGCTGACGCTGTCCAGTGGTCTGGAGTTCTACACCGAGAACGACGCCACCGATTATCGCAACGGCAACATCTTCACCCTCGACGCCCTGTGGACCCACGGTTTCGGCAATGGCTGGAGCGCCGGCGTTGCGGCGGGTTATATCCAGCAACTGACCGACGACAAAGGCCAGACCGCCGATACCTTCAACGGCTATCGCGGTCGTTCCGTTGGCGCCGGACCGGTGGTGGGCTGGTCGGGTAAATTCGCCGACGCCCAAGCCAATATCAGCGCCCGTTGGGTACCGGAGTTCGACACCAAAAATCGTCCTGAAGGCAACGGCTTCAGCGTCAACATGACTCTGGCATTTTTCTAGACCCGGACACAAAGGACTGCCCCATGACTGCACTTACCGACCTCAATGCCCTGCAAGCCAGCATCGCCGAATCGGTGCTCGGTCAGGATCAAGTGATTCGGCAGATCCTGCTGGGCCTGTTGGCCAACGGCCATTTACTGTTGGAAAGTCTCCCGGGGCTGGCCAAGACGCGCACGGTCAAGGCGCTGGCCAAACACCTCGACGCGAAGATGAGCCGTATCCAGTTCACCCCGGATTTGCTGCCTTCGGACATCACCGGTGCCGAAGTGCTGCATCAGGTTGAAGGCAAAAACGAGATCCGTTTCCAACCCGGCCCGCTGTTCGGCAACCTGATTCTTGCTGACGAGATCAACCGCGCTCCGGCCAAGGTTCAGGCGGCGCTGCTGGAAGCGATGGAAGAACGCCAGATCACCGTGGCCGGCACCAGCCATCCGTTGCCGGATTTGTTCATTGTGGTCGCCACACAAAACCCGATTGAACAGGAAGGCACGTATCCGCTTCCGGAAGCACAGATGGATCGTTTTCTGATGAAAGTGCTGCTCGATTATCCGAGCGCCGACAACGAAAGCCAGGTGCTGCGCCTGCTGCGCGCCGAAGAATTCGCACAAGGCGCCAACACCGCGCCGAGCAAGGGTTTCAGCCTGACGCAGGAGGTGATTTTCGCGGCACGCAAGGAAGTCAGCGCGGTGCATGTGTCACCGGCCATCGACAGTTATCTGATCGACATCATCAACGCCACGCGCCATCCCGCCGACTACGACGAAGACCTCGCGCGCTGGATTTCTATTGGTGCCAGCCCGCGTGGCGGCATTGGTCTGGATCGTTGCGCCCGCGCCGATGCGTGGCTGCAGGGGCAGGATTTTGTTTCGCCGGACAATGTGCGCGCGGTGGTGCACCCGGTGCTGCGTCATCGTTTGCAATTGAGTTATGACGCGGTGGCTGACGGCGTCAATGCCGATCAAGTGCTCGATCGGATTCTCGATAAAGTAGCGATTCCGGCCTGATGTCAAATACGAAGAGCAACGACGGCCTGGTCTATGTCTCTCTCGCGCAGTTGATGGCGCTGGAGTTCAAGGCCCGTGACCTGAGTTTTCTCGCTCGTCAGCCGCAAGGCAGCATCCTTGCCGGCAACCATGCCTCGCGCCTGCGTGGTCGTGGCTTGAACTTCGATGAACTACGCCGTTACCAGCCGGGCGACGACCTGCGTCACCTCGACTGGCGTGCTTCGCTGCGCACCGGCAAACCGGTGGTGCGCACTTTTACTGAAGAGCGTGATCGTCCGGCGTTGATCGTGGTTGATCAGCGCATGTCGATGTTTTTCGGTTCGCAACGCAGCTTCAAATCCGCGATAGCCGCCGAACTCGGCGCATTGGCCGCGTGGATGGTGTTCAACGCCGGCGACCGGGTTGGCGGGCTGGTGTTCAACGATCAACGTATCGACAGCATCGGGCCGTTGCGCAGCCGTAAACGCGTTGAAGCGCTGCTCAGCCGCATCGCCGAACAGAATCAGGCGCTCGACGCGGCTAACCCGGATGCCGAAGGTGAAGACCAGCTCGACAAAGTCTTGCAGCGTTGCCTCGCGCTGGCCGGTCACGACCATTTGATCTGCATCGTCAGCGACTTCGCCGGGGCCGGCGAACGTACGTTGCAACTGATGCGTCAACTGTCGGCGCACAACGACGTGATCGCCCTGCAAGTCTACGATCCGCTGGCATTGAAGCTGCCGAATAATGGCCGCTTGCTGATTACCCAAGGCCAGTTGCAGGTCGAACTGGCCATCGAAAAACGCAATGTGCATCAACCGCTGGGGGATTTTCTCGGTGGTCGCTTGAAGGACGTCGCCACCCTGCTGCGCCGCAGTCAGGTGCCGCTGATGATGTTCAGCACCGCCGAAGAAGCCCACGCGCAACTGCGTGCCGAACTGGGCAAAAGCGCCGGGGCACGGCGATGAATCCGAATATCCCGAGCATCGATCAACTCAAAGAGTTGGCCCCGCCCGCGCCGGTCAGTTATGCGCCGCAAACGTGGGGCTGGTGGGTGTTGCTTGCGCTGCTGATCGTATTGGCAATCGTGATTGGCGTGCGCCGTTACCTGCAATGGCGCCGCGATGAATACCGCCGTGAAGGGTTGGCGCGACTGGCGCAACTGCGTAGCCGCAGTGACGACCTCAATGCGTTGCGCGAATTGCCCGAGCTGCTCAAGCGAGTGGCGCTTTCAATGCCTGGCCAATCTCTCAAACGCACTGCGATTCCTGTAGGAGTGAGCCTGCTCGCGAAGGGGCCAGTACATTCAACAGTTTCATCGACTGATGCGACGCCATCGCGAGCAGGCTCGCTCCCACAGGGGGTTGCGGCGCTTGGTAAAGAGGACTGGCAGCGCTTCTTGCAAGCGCACAGCAAGAAGCCGCTCCCGGCGGATTTCAGCGCACAACTCGCGCAACTCGCCTACGCCCCCGACGACACCCTGCGCGCCCTCCCCACGCCGCAGCGTCAGGCGTTGTTCGACACATGTCAGGACTGGGTGGAGCATCATCATGTGGCAGCTTGATTACCCATGGTTATTGCTTCTGCTGCCGCTGCCCTGGCTGGCTTACCGCTATCTGCCGGCCTACAACGAAGCGCGCAGCGCCGTGCGCGTGCCGTTTTTTGCGGCGATGAGCCGCGCGGTCGGCGAGGCGCCCACCCATGCCGGCACTCGGCGCAACGTCTGGCAATTACTCTTGAACCTGTTGGTCTGGGCGCTGATTTTGCTCGCCGTGGCACGTCCGGTGTTCGTTGAAAAACCCATCGAACGCCAGCAACCGGTGCGCGACCTGATGCTCGCCATCGACATCTCGCAGTCGATGGAAACCGAGGATTTCACCAACGCCAACGGCGAAAAAATCAATCGCCTCGCCGCCGTCAAAGACGTGGTGCAAGGCTTTATCGACAAGCGCAAGGACGACCGCCTCGGCCTGATCGTCTTCGGCAGCGGCGCTTATCCGCAGGCACCGCTGACCCTCGATCATGCGAGTCTGTCGCTGTTACTGGCCGACACCGGCATCGGCATGGCCGGGCCGAACACCGCGATCGGCGATGCCATCGGCCTCAGCCTGAAGCTGTTGGATAAAGCCCATGAGCAGGAAAAAGTGCTGATTCTGCTCACCGATGGCAACGACACCAGCAGCGCGATCACCCCCGATCATGCCGCCGAAATGGCCGCCAACAAAGGCGTGATCATCCACACCATCGGCATCGGCGACCCGAGTGCTTCGGGCGAGGCCAAAGTCAATCTGCCGGGTCTGGAGCAGATCGCGAAAACCACCGGCGGCCAGTTCTTCCGAGCTGAAGACCGCTCCGCGCTCGATCAGGTTTACAGCACCCTCGACCGCCTCACGCCGCATCAGGTGAAAACCCTCAGTCATCAGCCGCAACGCGAGTTGTTCTATTGGCCGCTGGGGGCGGCGATGTTGTTGCTGGGCCTATATCACCTCGGCGCGCTGCTGTGGCCTCGGCTGTCATTCGCCCGTCAGCGGCAGGAGGTCTGAGATGGACATCAACCTCAGCGACTTCCATTTCCTGCGCCCGTTCTGGCTCCTGCTCGCGCTGTTCGGCGCGTTGTTGCCGCTGATCTGGCGCCGCAGCCGAGATCTGCAACGACAGCTGCGCGGCAACATCGCCGAGCATTTGCTGCCGCACCTGTTGATCACGCCACAAGACAATCAACGCCTGCGCCCGGTGCATCTGCTCTGTGCGCTGTTGATTCTTGGCGCCATCGCGGCGGCCGGGCCGACCTGGGAGCAGGATCGTCCGGACTTTCTTGAAAACCGTGCGCCGCTGATCGTCGCTGTTGATCTGTCACCGTCGATGGACGCCAGCGATGTGCAACCGACGCGACTGGAAGCGGCCAAGCACAAACTGCATGATCTGATTCAGCGTCGCGCCGGCGCCCGTACGGCACTGATCGCCTACGCCGGCAGCGCGCACCTGGTGTTGCCGCCGACCGACGATCCCGCCCTGCTTGACTCATTTATTCAGGCGTTGGGCACCGGGTTGATCGACAAACCGGGGAAAAACGTCGCCGCGGTGATTGAGCAGGCGAAACGCTTGCTCAGCGCAGAAAAGACGCCGGGCAGCCTGCTGCTGATCACCGATGGCGCCGATACCGCGCAACTTGATGGCCTCGACAAGCAGCTGAGCGGCAGTCAGTTGCAAGTGTTAGTGATGGCGGTGGGCAGCGAGGACGGCGGCATGATCCACGACGCCAGCGGGCAGCCGCGCACCGATGCCAACGGGCGCCCGGAACTGGGCAGTTTTGATCAAGCGGCAATCAAACAATTGGCTTCTGCTATCGATGCGCCCCTCGGCAGTTTGACCCTGAATGACGATGATCTGGAGTGGATCGAACTGCACGCGCAACAGCACTTCCAAAGCGCCAGCGCCGAGCAGCGTGAATTGCACTGGAAAGACGCCGGTTATTGGCTGTGCTGGCCGTTGCTGTTGCTGGCATTTTTCGGCGTGCGCAAAGGCTGGAGCGTGAACTGGATGGCGGCGTTGCTGCTGGCCGTGGGGCTGGGTGGCATGCCGGCTCCGGCGCAAGCGAATGCACTGACCGACGCCTTCTTCACTCGCGATCAGCAAGGTCGCTGGGCCTTTGAGCACGGACACCTGCCTCAGGCAGCGGCGCTGTTTGTCGATCCGTACTGGAAAGGCGTCGCGGCTTATCACGCGTCTGACTATGACTTGGCGCTGGCGACTTTCGCGCGGCTGGACACGCCACAGGCGTACTTCTATCTGGGCAATATTTACGTGCGCCGTTTCAAGTTTGATGAGGCGATCGCCGCGTACACCCAAGCCTTGAAACTGCAGCCGCAATTCCCGGAGGCCACGGCCAATCTGGCGTTGGCGCAGGCGTTGCTCAAAGACACAGAAAGTGCCGAGAAAAATGCGCCGGAGACCAAACCGGATGAAGTGAAATTCGACAAGGCGAAGGGCAAGGGGCAGAGCAAGAAAATCGAGTCGGAGCAGGCGGCTTCGGATGCGCTGTGGTTGCAGAACCTGACGACATCGCCGGCGAAGTTTCTCAAGCAGAAATTCAGCTTGCAGGATCAGGCGGGGGTTAAGCCATGAATCTCCGGAACCGAGTTGCGGCCATCGCGAGCAGGCTCACTCCTACATTGATTTTGTGTACGGCAAAGATCCCCTGTAGGAGTGAGCCTGCTCGCGATGGGGCCAGAGCAATCACTACAAAACTCAGCATTTTGTTCCTGACAGGCCTGCTGAGCCTTAATGCCTTCGCAGCCGCCCCACAACTCAAAGTCCAGGCCCATCTGCAACCCGCCGAAGGCGCCATGGTCGGTGGCCTGATCGAGCTGCAAGTCGACGTCCTCACCGACACCTGGTTCACCAGCGCCGCCACCCTGCCCGATCTCAAACTCGACGGCGCTCTGGTCATGCCCCCGGACGGTCAGGCCCAGCACCTGAACCAGACCATCGACGGCCAATCCTTCAACGGATTGCGCTACACCTACCTGATCACACCCAACGTCGCGCGATCGTTCGATATCCCGGCCCTCACCGTCAGTGCCACTCCCGGCCAGGCTGAAAGCGAAATCAGCGCCCACAGCGAACCGCTGCAATTCAGCGCCGCCCGGCCGCCCGGTTTCAATCCCGGGGAAACGCCACTGGTTGCCACCGGACTGACCTTCAGCCAGAACGTGATCAACTCGGCCACACCACTGAAAGTCGGCGACAGCATTACCCGGCAACTCACCTTGAAGGCCGATGGCGCACTGGCCATGTCCTTGCCGATCCCGGCACTGGGCGATATCGACGGCCTCAGCCGCTATGCGAAAACCCCGCAAGTCACCAGCCTCGATGACGGCCGTGGCGACATTCTCGGCGGCCAGCGCATCGACAGCGTCACCTATCGCATCGACCGCGCCGGTTCGCACACACTGCCGGCCATCGAAGTGAAATGGTGGGACGCGAGCAGCAATCAAACGCGCACCGCGCAAGTGCCGGCAGTGACGTTCGCTGCCGCCGCCAACAGCGCCTACAAACCTGTGTTCTCCATCGCCGAAGACCTCAAGCAACTCGGCCAGAATCGCCTGCGGTTCTCCACACAATGGCTGATCTGGCTCGTGGCGCTCATCGCGATTATCGGCCTCGGCTACCTGAGCCGTCCGGCCCTGACTCGCGGCTACCGCACCCTGCAAGCGCGCAAACAAGCGCGGCACGCAGCGTGGTTGCAGTCGGCCGATTACGCCTGGCAACAAATCAATCCGCAACTTGAAGCCAAACCAGCGCAACTCAGTGCGCTGTATCTGTGGCTGCGCCGCAGTCGAATGGGTCTGAAACTCGTCGATGCCGGCCCGCGTCTGCAAGGCCTGTTGCGTGGGCTTTACGGTCGCGAACCGGCCACCGAGCAGACACTTGTCCAACTGCGCCAATCCTTGACTACGCTTCACAGTCAGGCCGAACAGCAGCACGCGAAACCGGCCTCGGCGCTGCGCCCGCTCAACCCTGTACACGAGAAGGATTTCCCATGACGCACCCGTTGCTGCACCGCCAACGTTTTGGCCTGGCTCTGCTGTTCGGTCTGGCCCTGCCGCTGCTGGCCCAGGCCAATGAGCCGCTGCCTTCGTGGAACGACGGCCCGGCGAAGAAAAGCATCATCGAATTCGTGCAGACCGTGACCGATCAGACGAGCAAGGACTTCGTCAAACCCGCCGACCGCATCGCCGTGTTCGATAACGACGGCACGCTGTGGAGCGAGCAACCGGCGTACTTCGAATTGCTGTTCGCTTTCGACGAGGTCAAGCGCACCGCCGATCAGCACCCGGAATGGAAAACCACGCAGCCATTCAAAGCGGTGATCGAAAACGACCACAAGGCCCTCGCGGCGTCAGGCATGGAAGGCCTGCTGAAAATCGTCGGCGCCACCCACAGCGGCATGACCACCGAAGCGTTTGATGATTACGCGAAAACCTGGCTGAGCCAGGCCCGTCATCCGAAAACCGGCAAGCCGTACAGCGAGATGATCTTCCAGCCGATGCTGGAAATGCTCGACTACCTGCGCAGCCAGGACTTCAAGACCTACATCGTCTCCGGCGGCGACACCGGTTTCATGCGCGCCTTCGCCGAGAAGGTTTACGGCATTCCGCCGGAACAGGTGATCGGCACCACATTTGTCACTTCTTTCGAATACAAGGATGGCAAGGCCTCGATCGTGCGCACGCCGAAACTGGCGCACAACGACGACGGCCCGGGCAAACCGGAAAGCATTGATGCGGTGATCGGCAAGCGGCCGATTCTCGCCTTCGGCAACTCCGACGGCGACCTGCAAATGCTGCAGTGGACGGCCGCCGGTACCGGCAAACGTTTCATGGGTTTGGTGCACCACACCGACGCCAAGCGCGAGTGGGCCTACGACCGCAAATCAGACATCGGCAAGCTCGACAAAGCTCTCGATGAAGCAAATTCCCGCGGCTGGACCGTGGTGGACATGGCGACCGAATGGCGCCGGATCTACCCGTTCGATCCGCCGGTAAACGAGCAGGTGCAATAAAAAAAGCGTGCTGCAGGACTGCAATAAACGTTATCAGCAATAAATGACCCCCCGCGAAAAGGAGCAAGTCAGATGACTCGCATACGCAAGTGGCTACCGAAATTCGCCTTGGTTGCGACCTCGGTGATGGCGCTGTCGGCAACCGCCACAGCGGCTGAAAAACCCAACATCCTGGTGATCTTCGGCGACGACATCGGCCAGACCAACATCAGTGCCTATTCGATGGGTGTTGTCGGTTACAAAACGCCGAACATCGACCGGATTGCCAAAGAAGGCATGATGTTCACCGACTACTACGCGGAGAACAGCTGCACCGCGGGTCGATCCTCGTTCATCACCGGTCAGACGCCACTGCGTACCGGTCTGTCGAAAGTCGGCATCCCCGGCGCTCCGGTAGGCCTGCAAAAGCGTGATATCACCATTGCTCAGGCACTCAAGTCTCAGGGTTATGCGACCGGTCAATTCGGCAAGAACCACTTGGGCGACAAGGATGAATACCTGCCGACCAACCACGGTTTCGACGAGTTCTTCGGCAACCTGTATCACCTCAACGCTGAAGAAGAACCCGAACGTCCGTACTGGCCAAAAGAAGATGCCGATTTCGTCAAGGCTGTTTCCCCTCGTGGTGTGATCCACAGCTTCGCCGACGGCAAGATCGAAGACACCGGCGCGCTGACCACCAAGCGCATGGAAACCATCGACGACGAAACCACCGCGGCGGCGCAAGCGTTCATCGAGAAACAGGCCAAAGCGGACAAACCGTTCTTCGTCTGGATGAACACTACGCGCATGCACTTGTTCACACACGTGCGTGATTCGATGAAGGGCCAGAGCGGCATGCCCGGCAACGAATATGCGGACGGCATGATCGAGCACGACGGTGATGTCGGCAAACTGCTGAAAACCCTCGATGACCTGAAAATCACCGACAACACCATCGTCGTCTACACCACCGACAACGGCCCTAACCAGTTCTCCTGGCCGGACGCGGCGACCACGCCGTTCCGCAACGAGAAGAACTCCAACTGGGAAGGCGCGTACCGCGTGCCTGCGATGATCCGCTGGCCGGGCAAGATCAAACCGGGTGAAGTCTCCAACGAGCTGTTCTCGGGTCTTGACTGGTTCCCGACACTGCTCGCCGCCGCAGGTGATACCGATGTCGCCAACAAGCTGCTCAAAGGCTGGGCGCCGACTTCCGGCGGCACCAGCTTCAAAGTGCACCTGGACGGTTTCAACCAACTGCCGTACCTGACCGGCCAGACCCCGAAGAGCGAGCGTAAGGAGTTCTACTACTTCAACGACGATGGCGTGCTGGTGTCGATGCGTTTCGGCAACTGGAAAGCCGTGTTCTGCGAACAGCGTGCACCGGGTGGTTTCAAAGTCTGGAGCGAACCGTTCGTGTGCCTGCGCGTACCGAAAATCTTCAACCTGCGCATGGATCCGTATGAACGTGCCGATATCGTTTCCGACCAGTACTACGACTGGACGACCAAAAACGTTTATCTGACCGAAATGGCGGTGATGAAATCCGCTGCATTCCTGCAGACCTTCATCGAGTATCCACCAAGCCAGAAACCGGCCAGCTTCAGTGTTGACCAGATCCGTGCTGCGGTAGATGCGAAAATCGCTGAAAAAATGAAAGCTGCACAGTAAGACCGCAAGACTGCCGCCCGCCTTCACCGGCGGGCGGACTTATTTTTAGTCGGATATCCCCCTTGTAGGAACTGCTGAAGGCTGCGATCTTTTGATCTCCATTGATAACCATAAAGATCAAAAGATCGCAGCCTTCGGCAGCTCCTACAGCGAGCAGGCCCGATCATTTGTATTGATCGTTCCCACGCTCTGCGTGGTAACTCATCCCGGGATGCTCTGCGTCCCATGCCAAAGCGGACGCGGAGCGTCCAGTGAGGCATTCCCACGCAGAGCGTGGGAACGATCAGCACAGTCGCCGTTTTTATCGAATTGAAAAAAGGCAATCCGCATGTCCTCACGTATCGCCAGCAAGCCGTCGGCCATACCCGCCTCGCACACCGCCTCCCCTTCACTGCTGACCCCCGCCCTGCTGCTGTGCATCTCCGGTGCCGCAGCACTGGTCTATCAGGTGCTGTGGATCAAGCAACTGTCGCTGGTGGTTGGCGTCGAGGTGTATGCGATCACCACGGGCATCAGCGCATTCTTCGCCGGTCTGGCCATCGGTGGCTGGCTGTTCGGACGCTGGGCGGATCGCTTGCAGCAACCGGTGCTGCTGTATGCCGGGCTGGAAGTACTGGTGGCGATATTGGGCGTTGGCGCGACCGTGGCCATGAGCATGGCGGCCAGTCCGTTCGCCTGGCTGCAGGATCACGTCGGTGTGTTCGCATGGTTGCTGCCGTTCGCCCTCGTGGGCATTCCGGCGGTGTTGATGGGCGGCACGCTGCCGGTGCTGGTGCGTTCGCTCGCGGCTGATCCGGGCAAGGCTGGCGGTCAGTTGTACGCTGCGAACACCTTGGGCGCGATTGTCGGCACCCTGCTCGCCGCGTTCTTTTTGATCGCCACCCTCGGTGTACGAGGCAGTTCGCTGGCCGCAGCGATGCTCAATCTGTTGGCGGCGGCTGGCGCCTTGTGGTTCGCCCGTCAGCATCCGGCACCGATTGTCACGCCGATCCATCACCATCCGGAGAAAGCTGCGGATCGCACGGCGCTGTGGCTGTATTCCATCGCCGGCGGTGTGGCGCTGGGTTATGAAGTGGTCTGGTCGCAATCGATCGTGCAGTTTATGAGCACCCGCACCTATGCGTTTGCCGTGGTGTTGGCGACGTACCTGACCGGCCTGTTTATCGGCAGCGCCCTGCTCGCCCGTCGCGTTGATCGCATTCGTGATCCGTGGGGCATGTTCGGTTTGTTGATTGCCGGCGCCGGCCTGATCGCGCTGCTGGAAATCGCCCTGCTCGGTCGTTGGCTGATTTACGCCCAGACCCAGACCGAGATGTGGTTGCTGAGTCTGGGCGCCAGTGAGCTGGTCGGCATGAGTGCTCGCTTTGTCGTCGCGGCGTTGAGCATTGTGTTTGTGCCGACATTGCTGCTGGGGGCGGCGTTTCCCTTGGCGCTGCGTTTGAGTGTCGGCCATGAGCGCGTCGGTCGCGATGTCGGCGCAGTGGTGGCGTTCAATACCTTGGGCGGGATTGTCGGGGTGATGCTCTGCGGCTTCCTGCTCATTCCGCTGCTGGGGCTGGTGCGCACGTTGGGCCTGCTGGCGATCATCGCGGCGGGCATCGGCTACTTCGCCGTGCGCAAGGGCCATGGTGTGAAGAAAGGCCGGCGTCAGGCAGTGGTCGCACTGAGCCTGGTCTCGGTCGCATTGGCGGTGCTTACGCCCGTCGACAAAATCGCCGGCCTGCTGCCCGGCGCACGCAACGGTACGTTGGCGTTTTACGAAGAAGGTCGTGGCGGCACGGTCGCGGTGGTTGCTCAAGGACGGGGCGAGAACAATTTCCATCGTCTGTACATTCAGGGCGTCTCTAACACTGGCGATGCCATGCCGTCGCTGCGTTACATGCGCATTCAGGCGCTGCTACCGCTATTGATCCACAACGGCGAACCGCGCTCGACCCTGGTGATCGGTTTCGGCACCGGCATCACTGCGGGCGCCATGCTGCGCTATCCGGGGCTGGAGCATCGCGTGGTCGCCGAGTTGCTGCCGTCGGTGGTGAAAGCGGCGCCGTTGTTCAAGGGCAACTTCAATGCTGCCAGTGATCCGGGTGTGGAAGTGCGTCTGCGTGATGGTCGTCAGGAATTGCTGCGCAGTGCGCAGACCTACGACCTGGTCACACTGGAGCCGCCACCGCCCTCCGCGGCCGGCGTGGTCAATCTGTATTCGCGCGACTTCTACCAATTGGCCGCGAGTCGTCTGCAGAAAAACGGCATCGTCGCGCAATGGCTGCCGCTGCCGACGCAAAACATCGATGACTCGCGCTCGCTGGTGCGCAGCTTCCTTGATGTGTTCCCGTATGCCTCGCTATGGACCAGCGAATTCCACGAGATGCTGCTGGTGGGCTCCATGGAGCCGATGGAACTGGACGCCGCGAAAATCACCGAACGTTTCCAGCAGGACAGCGTGCGCAGCACCTTGCAGGATGTCGGCATCGGTTCAGCGGCGGCGTTGCTTGCGACGTGGGTGACCGATCGCACCGGCCTTGAGCGCTTTGCCGCCGATGCACCGGCCGTAACCGATGATCAGCCGCGCATTGAATACGCGCCATGGGTGCGCAGCAAGGAAATCACTCGCGTGTTGCCGGCGCTGCTGGATCTGTATCAGCCACCGCCACTGATGAATGCTGATGCCGCTTTCACTGAGCGCATGGAAACCCATCGTCAACGGCTGATGCAGTTTTATCGAGCCAGCCTGCATGCGTATGACGGCGATCGGGATGCGTGGGGGCGGGACATGCGCGAGGTGATGCAGTGGGATGGCGCGAATCCGTATTACCGCTGGTTTACCGGGCAGTAATGCTGCCGACTGTAGGAGCAAAGCTTGCTCGCGAAAGCGGTCTATCAGGTCATTAATTACTGACTGACAGGACGCCTTCGCGAGCAAGCTCTGCTCCTACAAAAAAGGGGCCATCAGCCCCGATGCATTACTTGGATTCGGATTTCAGTTTCAGATAGGTCTGGTGCATATCAGACGCCCAGCCATCGATCACGGCTTTAACGTCTTCGGCCTTCAGCGCCTGGGAATCATTTTCCAGCGGTTTGCCGGTGCCTTTGCGCACAACTTGCGCCACGACCTTATTGCTGGCGCCGTCCATGAACACCGCTTCAGTGGCCAGGGTGGTTTCCTGATCACGGATGCCGGTGGCCGTGCTGACCGCCGCGGCTACCAAAGCAATCGGGATCACTTCATACGCGTGCAGCCCTTCGGTTTTGCTGCTGACGGCGGTGATGGCCGGACGCAGTACGATCACACCCGGCCCAGGCCCGGTGGCCAGTGGCAGCGACTTGCCCAGTTCACGCTTGAGCGCCTGATCGTAATAGCTGGTAATGCCATTGAGGGTTTGCTGAGAGATTTTTGCGGTCGGTTGCGGCTTCGGATAGAGCTGGCTTGGCTCGACGTAAACGCTGGTGAATTTATTGATGTCGAGTTTCGGATCCATCCAGCGCATCACCTCGGCACCCGACGGTGACTTGGCTTCCTTGAGCTGACTGTAATCCTTGAGAAACCCGGAGTACTCATCTGGAGCGACGGTTTTGCTCGAGCAACCCACCACGCCAAGGGTGGCGATGCACAGCGTGCCCATCATTACTGCTAGCTTCATGCTGTAACTCCTGTCAGAAAGCCGAAAGATTTGCATAAGGGGAGTTACAGGTATAGCTAAAACCTCAACTTTTGCGATGTAAAAGCAGAAAATTCACACAAGGCTGCGCGCCCGATCACAATGGTCATTTGACAGACGCCGGCCATCCGGCAAAGCTGCACCGAGCTTGAATGCACACCAGACGGTAAATGCACCTGGACCACGGAAGTCGTAATGCCCAAGCATAAAAATAAAGCGGTACAACCTGACCCTGATTCGTCTCAATCTTCACTTTCTCGTTACCTGTTCCCTGTCTCCATCGGCGTGCTGCTGGCGGCCGTGGCGGGGATCGGCTGGTTTCTGTTCAGCCCTGCGCCCGTTACCGCACCGCTCACGGTGCCCCCGATCAGTGCGCCGGCGCCCGCGCCTGCCGCGCCCAAGCCGCAAGCGGTCGCGCTGAAACCGGCGAGCATGGTCGACGAGCAACAATGCCAAGGCTGCCACACCGAGCAAGTCAAAGACTGGCAAGGCTCGCACCACCAATTGGCGATGCAACCGGCGAACGCCGAGACCATGCTCGGTGACTTCAATAACGTCACGTTCAAGGCTGAAAAAGAGACCACGAAGTTCACCCGCAAGGGCGACGAGTTCTGGGTCAATACGCCCGGCATCGACGGCAAGAACGCCGATTTCAAAGTGGCCTACACCTTCGGCATCGCGCCGCTGCAGCAGTACTTGATCGAGGTTGGCGAAGGCCGTTTGCAGGCGCTTGGCGTGGCCTGGGATACCCAGAAAAACCGCTGGTTTCATCTCTATCCCGGCCAAGGCGTGAACTTCAAGAATCCGCTGCACTGGAGCAAGCCGAGCCAGAACGCCAACTTCATGTGCGTCGAGTGCCACACCACCGGTTTCAAGCGCAACTTCGATGCCGCCAGCAATACCTTTAACAGTCAGTGGAACAGCCTCGGCGTCGGTTGTCAGGCCTGCCATGGCCCGGCCTCCAATCACCTGGAATGGACGCAGAAAAAGGGCGACCTGATCCATCAAGGTTTCGACGTCGACCTCAAGGACAAGAACGCCACGGTCGAGATCGAAACCTGCGCCCGTTGCCATGCGCGTCGTGCGCCGCTGGGCGATGGCTACACCGTCGGCAAACGCCTGATGGACGATTACCTGCCGAGCACCCTCACCCGCGAGCTGTATGCGCTGGACGGCAAGATCAAGGACGAGGTGTTCGAACACGGCTCGTTCCTGCAAAGCAAAATGTTCGACAAAGGTGTGCGTTGCAGCAATTGCCACAACCCGCACAGCAACGAACTGAAAGCGCCGGGCAACGCGGTGTGCCTGCAATGCCACAACACCGCCGGCAAAACCTCCGTTGAAGGGGTCGACGGCAAAGGCCTGCAAGCGAAGAATTACGACTCCATCGAACACACGCGCCACACCATGGGTCAGCCGGGTTCGCAGTGCGTGGATTGCCACATGCCCGGCAAGTTCTACATGGGCAACGACTTCCGCCACGACCACAGCTTCAGCATTCCCAACCCGGAACGCGCGCAGAAGCTCGGCACGCCGGACGCGTGTCTGACCTGCCATCAAGGCAAGGCTGGCGATAAAGTCACCGCGCAGTTCAAGCTGTGGAGCGCTTCCACCGCGCCGCAAGCACCGCGTTATGACGAAAGCCTGTGGCTGATCCGCAATGGCCAGCCCGGCGCCGCCGACGCGCTGTTTACGCAACTGCAACGCAGCAATCTGCCGGCAATCCAGCGCGCCACCCTGCTGGCGGAACTGCCGCTGTATCCAAGCGAACAGGCGTTGAAACTGGCGACACAGGATCTGAAAAATCCAGAGCCGCAGGTGCGTGAAAGCGCAGCGCGGGCAATCAGTGCGTTTCTGCCTCCGCCTGAACGTGCGCCATTGTTGTCGCCACTGTTGGGCGATCCGGTGAAAGCGGTACGCATTGTGGTCGCGCGGGATTTGCTCAGCGTCGCCCGCAGCAGCGGTCTCGGTGCGGCGCAAGCCAACTGGGAAGCCGCGATTGGCGAGTACGAGGCGGTGCAGAAGATTCTGCTGGAACGCGCCGAAGCGAACCTCAATCTGGCCATGCTCTATCAGGCCAGTGGGCGCAGTTCGGAAGTTGAAGCGTTGCTGCGAGATGCGCTCAAGCGTGATCCGGACTTCTACCCGGCGCTGGTGACACTGGTGCAATGGCTGGAGGCCAGCGGCCGTAGTCAGGAAGCGCAGACACTGCTCGACGACAGCATCAAGGAACACCCGGACGCCGCGCTGTTGCAGCACACTCGGGGCTTGTCATTGATCCGCGCCGGCAAGACGACTGAAGCGATGGTTGCGCTGCACAAAGCTGCGCAACTGGAACCGCAGAACGCCCAGTACGGTTATGTGCTGGCGGTGGCGTTGCACGAGGGCGGCAAGGTTGATGAGGCTTGCGCGATTCTCGAAGGTTTGCTGAAGGTACAACCAGCGAATCGTAATGCGCGGCTGTCGTTGATCCAGTACTACCTCGACAGCGGCCAGGAGCCCAAGGCGCAGGTGTTGTTGCAGGGGTGGAAGAAGATGAATATGGGGGATCCGGCGCTTAAGTGATTGGCTGGAAAATGTCGTCCCCTCACCCTAGCCCTCTCCCGAGGGAGAGGGAACCGAATGGGGAATATTCACGAGCTTCACCGACTTGAACGATCGGTTTTGAATCCATAATCGACTCGGTCTTTCACGTCGGTGTACTTCGCCCTACAACTCGATCAGTCCCCTCTCCCTCCGGGAGAGGGTTAGGGTGAGGGGCTTTTGATGGTTAAACCACAATCACCAGGAAGACGTCTCCCCGCTCCTCAACGCCATTTCCCGCCGACTACTCGCCCGCATCGCCTTGATCAGCGACACCGTGCCCACGAGCAATATCGCCGCACCAAACACAAAGTCGATGTTGTACAACTGAAAGTCCTGCACCGGCCCGACCAGCACCACCCGCACCACAGCAATCCCCACCAGCGTGGCCAGAAAATCGATCCCCGGTTCGTCGCGATAAAACACCAGCATCAGCGGCAGGCACAGCACCAGCAACATCAACAACACCACGACTTTGAACGAGTCTTTACGCTCAACGCTAAAGGCACATTCGTGCGCCCCGTAAGCCTTGTAATCCTCGTCGCGGATCAGCGAGTTTTTCTCGTTGATGTAGTCGACGCGGTTGTACTTCTGGATTGGCGTGAAGGTGTTGGACATTTCCATCAGCGTGGTGATGTTCCTGAAACGCAGGTCGATGCTCTCGCTGCCCTTGAGGTAATAGAGCACCGGTTTGTAGCCGTAGCGATAGGTGTCGAACGGGAACGCGGCGACCTGGCCCTGAACACCGATCGGGCGTGGTTCCAGTTCGGCGTAAGCGCTTTTGTTGGAGGATGCCAGGTTGCGACTGAGCGGCTGAACCTTGACTTGTTCAAGGAAGATCGGCGTCGCGCCGAATGTCCACTGCAGCGGTTCCAGTCTCAGGCGCAGTTCATTGCGACCGAGGTCGTAGCGATTGAACGTGCGCTCGGACACCACCAATGAGCCGTCGACCATGAACTCGCCGCGCAGGTTATTGGTGACGCGCAAGGTCAGTTGATCCTTGCCCAGCAACGCCGCTTGCGTGGACGGTGGCGTGCCGCACCACGCGGTGCTTTCGCCGACACCGCCGAGCTGGCCGTTGCGGTTTTCCTTGAACACATAGAAGTAACTGGCCCACAGCGTCAGCATCAACAGCATCGCCGTGAGGCCCAAAATCTTTTTGCCCACACTCACAAACCCGACTCCCTTCATCGATTCCATCGTCCAGCCGAATCCCGCTGGCGGGCGGGACTTTAACAAAATGCCATCATCGACCCAAGGAAATATCCCCGATGGCAGAGGCCCGTAAGGGTTTCCCCCACATCCAATGGCCGCAATACTTCTGCTGCCACACTGGCCCATTGTGGCGAGGGGATTTATCCCCGATGGGTTGCGAAGCAGCCCCAAAACCTGCCGACCCGGTACATCAGACACACCGCATGCAACGGGCTTGCGACTGCTGCGCAGCCGAGCGGGGATAAATCCCCTCGCCACAACGGAGTTCTCCTGACAGTGTCGGTGCAGCGGGAAACAGGCTCGGCGAAGGTACAAAAAACCATATCAGACCGCGTCAGATAGCCGCAGGCAAAGCCAATATCTGATCCGCACAAATCAACAATTCCTGAGCCTGTTTTGTTTTCCACGGTGTTCCTACAGTGCAGCCCATGTCAGACCGGGTGGCCTGGCAAGACTTTGCAACCGTGGATGAACTGACCATGAGCACAGCAATAATCGGACAGGCTTATAACTACAAAGTCGTCCGCCAATTCGTCATTGCGACCATTTTCTGGGGTGTCGTGGGGATGGCGATGGGGGTATGGATCGCCTCTCAATTGGTATGGCCGGACATGAATCTGGACTTGCCGTGGACCACCTTCGGCCGCTTGCGACCGTTGCACACCAGCCTGGTGATTTTCGGCTTCGCCGGCAGCGCGCAATTCGCCGCCAGTTACTACGCGGTACAGCGCACCTGCCAGGTGCGGCTGTACTCGGACACCCTCGCAGCGTTCACTTTCTGGGGCTGGCAATCGGTGATCGTGATCATGCTGATCACCCTGCCGCTGGGCTACACCACCACCAAGGAATACGCCGAAATAGAATTTTCCGGCGCGGTGTGGATGGCCGTGGTCTGGGTCGCCTACGCCGTGGTGTTCTTCACCACCGTGGTGCAGCGCAAGACCAAACACATCTACGTCGGCAACTGGTTTTTCGGCGCGTTCATTTTGGTGATTGCGATGCTGCACGTGGTCAATCACCTGTCGATTCCGGTCGACTGGTTCAAGTCGTATCCGGTGTATTCCGGGGCCACCGACGCGATGGTGCAGTGGTGGTACGGGCACAACGCGGTGGGTTTTTTCCTCACCACCGGTTTCCTCGGGATGATGTATTACTTCGTGCCGAAACAGGTCAATCGACCGGTGTATTCGTATCGGCTGTCGATCGTGCATTTCTGGGCATTGATCACCCTGTACATCTGGGCCGGCCCGCACCACTTGCACTACACGGCGCTGCCGGACTGGGCGCAGTCACTCGGCATGGCCATGTCGTTGATCCTGCTCGCGCCGAGCTGGGGCGGGATGATCAACGGCATGATGACGCTCTCCGGCGCCTGGCATAAATTGCGCACCGACCCGATTCTGCGCTTTCTCGTGCTGTCGCTGGCGTTCTACGGCATGTCGACGTTCGAAGGGCCGATGATGGCGATCAAAACCGTCAACGCCCTCTCCCACTACACCGACTGGACCATCGGCCACGTTCACGCCGGGGCGTTGGGCTGGGTGGCGATGATCACTTTCGGCGCGACCTACCACATGGTGCCGAAAGTCTTCGGCCGCGAGCAGATGTACAGCACGCCGCTGATCAACCTGCACTTCTGGCTGGCGACGATTGGCACGGTGTTGTACATCGCCTCGATGTGGGTCAACGGCATTACCCAGGGACTGATGTGGCGGGCGATCAACGAGGACGGCACGCTCACGTACTCGTTTGTCGAAGCACTGCAGGCCAGTCACCCGGGGTTCATCGTGCGTTTTGCCGGCGGGGTGTTCTTTCTTAGCGGGATGTTGCTGATGGCTTACAACGTCTGGCGTACGGTGCGCGTGGCTGATGTGGCGCTGGCTCAGCGTGAAGCGCAGATTGCCTGAGGCTGGGAGGCCGTCATGATCGAGGTGTTTTTTGATGGGCTGGGCGTGGTGTTTTTGTGGCTGGCGGTGGAGTACTGCTTGCGGCGGGAGACGGCGGAGAGTCTGGATGAGGCTAGTATGGTGCCGTTTGCTGACGATCCGGAGGTGGCGCGGCGGGTTGAGTTGGCTACCGGGAAAAGCGTGAAAGCGGTGGCGCCGGAAGCGCTAAAACCGGGTTGGATCAACCTCGATATGTAAATCCCGGCCCCTGTAGGAGCTGCCGAAGGCTGCGATCTTTTGACTTTGGATTTTTAGAAGCAAGATCAACAGATCGCAGCCTTCGGCAGCTCCTACAAAGGCGCGTGCGATCAGCCGCGTTCGCGGGGGATAAGGCTCTGCAATTGCAACGCCAAAAAATTCGCATCAAACACAAACGTGTCCGGATCCTTCAAACCATTGGTCTTGCGCCACTGCCACTCGCCGCCCGGCAGCCCCACCAACGAAATACTGCCGTAACGCGCCGCCGTCAGCCCCATCACCGCCAGCGAAATCTGCCCGGCGCTGCCCATCACATCGGGCACAAACTCCACCGGTTTGCCGGCAATCACGATGCTCAGTTTCTCGGTCTTGAACGTCGAGGTCTCGACCGGCGTACTCGGGCCGAACGCAACGTACGCCTCGCGGCTCACTTCCAGCAGATTCGGCGCCTGCACCGGCTCCAGCCATCGCTGAATATCGCCGAACAGCCCTTCGATCCGGCTCGCCCAGACCTGCGACTGCGTTTCGAACAGTTGCTTTTTGTGCGCTTCGCTTTCGGCGTAATGACGAAGCATCTCGCCCAGTTGCTGTACGTCGCTCATTGCTGTGTGCCTCGGAAAGGATCCTGCGATGTTCGATAGTGGCAGATCGAAGCCCCGGTGTACGGTAAATCGCCTGCGGTTTTGCAACACACCGTGACACTTGCGTGAAAGATCAGCGGTACAGTCAATTGCTGCTGGCATCAGGCCTTGAAGAAAAGGACACTCGGGGAAAACACAGATCATTGATCGAGGAATTTCAATGCGCACCATCGGCCTGATCGGCGGTATGAGCTGGGAGTCCAGCGCCGAATATTATCGACTCATCAACCAACAGGTTCGCGACCGGCTCGGGCCACTGCGTTCGGCGCAAATACTGATGTACAGCGTCGACTTCGGCCCGGTCGAACAAGCCCAGCACGCCGGGCGCTGGGACGATGCGGCGGCGATTCTGGTGGATGCGGCGCGCAGGCTCGAAGCGGGCGGCGCTGATTGCGTGGTGCTGTGTACCAACACCATGCACAAGGTCGCCGAGCAGATTCAGGCAGCGATCACCATTCCGTTTTTGCACATCGCCGAACCGGCAGCCCAGGCTGCGATCGCAATCGACGCACGCACCGTTGGCCTGCTCGGCACAGCGTTCACCATGGAACAGGATTTCCTCAAGCAGCGCCTGATCGCTCAGGGTTTGAAGGTTCTGGTGCCGGACGAAGCCGAACGCAAGGACGTGCACCGGATCATCTACGACGAACTCTGTGTCGGCGTGATCAGCGAAGCCTCGCGGCAGACCTACCAAAAAGTCATTGAATCCCTGACCGCACGCGGCGCTCAGGCAATCATCCTCGGTTGCACCGAAATCGGCATGTTGGTCAAACCCGAACACAGCGCCCTGCCCCTGCTGGACACCACCGAACTGCATGCGCAGTCGGCTGTGGCGTTCGCACTGGGCGACTGAGTCAGGTTTTAGTGCTGCGTCGCAGTCGGGCCATGCTCAGGGTGTCGACCCATTGCCCGTCACGCACCGCGTAATCGCGGAACAGCCCTTCATCCTCGAACCCGAACTTGCGGTAGAGGCTGATCGCCGCTTCGTTGTCGGCATACACCGAAAGCTCGACGCGGTGCAGGTTCATCCAGTTGTCGGCGACGTCCAGCGCCGCCGTCAAAAGCTTCGACCCAACACCTTTGCCCTGCCACGCCACCGCAACGGCCATGCCGAAACTGCCGGCATGCGCCCGGCGAATCCGTGAAAACGCTTCCAGCCCGAAATTGCCGATCACCACACCTTCATGCAGCGCCACCAGCTTCACCGCCCGATCGTTTTCCGCCTGCAACCGCTGACGCCAGACTTCGGTGGATTGAAACGGCATCTGCAACACCTGCCGCGCCACGGCCGGGTCGTTATACAGCGCAGTGACGCCCTCGATGTGGGCTTCGCTGAAGCGTTCGATATGGATGTCGTCAGGCATGGCAGATCCGTCCGTGATCTCTATGTGGCCGTCCACTCTAAACCGACAACGCCCTCATCCGCCACAGACAAACCCGTGTAGGAGCTGCCGAAGGCTGCGATCTTTTGATCCTTGTTTTTTAAGATCAAGATCAAAAGATCGCAGCCTTCGGCAGCTCCTACAGGGGGATGTGTGTGTCAGGTCAGGGCGACTTCTTCTTCGGCGACGGCCGCTGTTGCGGTTGTGGTCGAGGCTTGCGCGGTCTGGCTGAAATCGCGCAGATAGACGATGAATTCCTGCAACAGGCGATCCCACAATTCGAGGTTGCCGCGCAGGTGATCGTTGCTGACCCCGGCGCCGACCACCACGTCCATTTCCATCACCAGAAATTCGCCCTGCAACGACAACCGCGCAAAACGCCGAGTGGCGTTCCAGCGTTCCGCGACGCCGGCCGGCAGCTCACCTTGCACGCGCAATGCGCAACTGAACGTGAAGTCGACGTAGCTGCCCTGCTCCGCCGCCGGATTGCCGAAACGCACGGCGTAGCCGATGCCTTGGCTGGCGCTGAGTAGCTGGACGATGCCGTTCTGTTCGGTCTGGTTGACGCGATAACCGGCGGCTTGCAGCACATCGGTCAAGGATTGCGGGGACACCTGGGTGATCAATTGAGTCATTGGATCTTCCTTGTTCTTCAGATTGAGACGCCATGCTTGGGCTGATTCGGTCATGGCGTTTTCAAGCGTAGACCGTTCTGCCGGGTTGGCATGGAGAATCAAAATCAAAAGATCGCAGCCTTCGGCAGCTCCTACAGGGGAATACCGCCCAATGTAGGAGCTGCCGAAGGCTGCGATTTTTTGCTTCAGGAATAGACCGGCCAGGTGTCGACGATTTTGCCGCCGCGCACCGCGAGTAAATCGCCGAATTGCAGCAGTACGGCTTCAGTCTGGGTCGGGCGCAGGAAGACTTGATCTTCGATATTCAGGCCCACCGCGCTGGAGCCGTTGACCATCTCCTGATTGGAGCTGCGCCCGTATACCGTGTTGCTCTGCAAACCCTGTGGCGATTCGAATTCGGCCATCCAGTTGCCGCCGTAGATGAAAAAGGTCTCGCGCTGATTCGCGTCCCACCAAGAAAACAGCCGCGACTTGTCGTCCAGCGCCGGGATGTTCACCGCGCCGGTGCTTTTCAACACCGGCGTGGCGATATAGGTCGCAGGTACATGCTCGGTCAGCGACGGCAAATCGTAGTGCGTCGGCTTGAGCATCGCCGTGCCCACCGACACTTCCGTGCTCAGCTTCTCATGTTCATGCATGCGATAACTCGGGCTGCCGGCGGTGTTCAGGCACAGTCCGTCGTGCCACAAACCGGGAAACTGCTGTCGAGTGAAATCAACGCAGCGCTGATAAATCACCATGACTTTGGCGAACAATTCCTCGGGCGAACCGAGTATCCCCGGCACGCCCATGCCCACGAACGGGTCGTAGCCCATAAACCCGGCAAACTGCAGATGCTGCGGGTTGGCGCTGATCAGGGTGAGCATTTGCCCCAGCACATTCACATCACTGACCCCGCCACGATGCAGGCCAACATCCAGCTCGATGTTGATGCGCATCCGCGTGCCCAAGCCCTGTGCGAGTTGCAGGTATTGCTGCAATCGTTCAGGGCCGTCGAGCAGCCATTGCAACTGCTTCGACGGATCAAACGGGCCTTTGTGGGTTTGGTAAAACAACTCGGCTGAACGTACCGGCAATGGCTTGCCGAGCAAAATATCCGACTGCGGAAAGGTCACCGCATCGTGATTGAGAAACGGCTGATGAAACGACATCAAACGCTGTGTCCCCGCGCGTTGCGCGATGTAACTCAGCAGCCCCGGCGACGGCAGTGATTTCTCCACCAGGCGCAAATGTTTGCCGCCGCGCTTCACCGACTGCATGACCACGTCGATGTTGTGATCGAGGCGATCCAGATCGATCAGCAGCACCGGCCGCATCGAGCCTTCATCTTTCAACTCGCGATTGAGCGCACGAAAATAATCGCTGTAAGGCCCGCCACGATCGCCCGGCCGCAACCACGCGCCAACCCCGACCAGCAAGGCGCCGACACCCAATGTACCGAGCAGGAAGTTACGTCGATTAACCGCCATCAGCTCACCCCCAGAATCGATGACAAATGCGCGTTCAAGAATCGCCCGCTCGGATCCAGCGCCTGGCGCACGTCGACAAACTCGCGCCAGCGCGGGTACAGCGGTTGCAGGTTTTTCGCGTTGAGCGTGTGCAATTTGCCCCAGTGCGGGCGGCCGTTGTACTTCCAGAAAATCGGTTCGACCGCCGCAAAAAAGTTGTGATGATCCATCTGGTAATGCTGGTGCACCGAGATCGAACAGCTGTCGCGGCCCTCGAACATGCTCAGCGGAATGTCGTCGGCTTTGACGTAACGGTACTCGATGGGAAACCAGGTGCGCAGATCCTTGTCCTGAATCAGCTTGAGAATCTCGCGCAGACAGGCCGGGCCGTGTTCGGCGGGCACCGAATATTCCATCTCGTTGAAGCGCACGGTGCGCACGTTGGCGTAGATGTCAAACGAGTCGCCGATGCGATCATCGAAACTCGCCAAATGGCGCAGGCTGTTGAGCATGGTGCGGCGCAGGTCGGGGAAGTCGCTGCCATATTTGTCGATCTTTTCGATCAGAGTGACGAACTCGTTGCCGCCCTCTTCTTCCGGCGGGATGGGCGGCGTGGCCGGCTCGTCGGTTTCGTTGAGGGCGATGGACAAGGCGTAGTCGGAGTGGGTGACTACGAGCATTTCCCAGTGCTGGTTTTCGCTGGTGTTCTTGTCGATGTCTTCCAGCAGCTCTTCGGTTTTGGCGATCCATTGACGTTCGCGCAAGCGATAAGCCGGGCGGTTTTGCAGACGAATTTTGGTCGCCACGCCGAGGGCGCCGAGGGAGACCCGCGCCGCGTTGAACACCTCGGGATGACGCTGACTGTCGCAATCGAGCACCTCGCCGCTGGCCGTCACCAACTGCATGCCGCAGACGTGGGCCGAGTAGGACTGGAAGTTTTTGCCGGTGCCGTGGGTCGAGGTGGAGATCGCGCCGGCGAGGGTCTGGTAGTCGATGTCGGCCATGTTTTGCAGGGCCTGGCCGATGTCTTTTAACGGTACGCCCATGCGCGACATTGGTGTGCCGGCGGCGAATTCCGCCTGTAAGGTTTTTGCATCGT
This sequence comes from Pseudomonas sp. P1.31, assembly GCF_001269815.1. NCBI lineage: Bacteria > Pseudomonadati > Pseudomonadota > Gammaproteobacteria > Pseudomonadales > Pseudomonadaceae > Pseudomonas > Pseudomonas sp. P1.31. Next base: position 26,183 of record NZ_LHVN01000021.1, read on the forward strand.
GATCGAGCAGGCCGTTGAAGTAGCTCAGCGACAGCAGCGTGCCGTCGGTGGGCACCAGAGCGCTGAAGGAATGCGCCGAACCGACCGGGCGGATCTTGCCTTGGGCCTGTTTGATCACACTTGTCAGTTCGTCGAGATTCTTCGGCGCAAGGCGCGCCGCCGGCAGGCAACTCTGCCCGCCCGACCAGTTGCGCCACGGAATCAGCCGTGGCGCGCGCATCAATTGGCCGAGAGCCGGATTGCTCGCCAACGCGCTGAACGCGCCGATGATGCTAGCCCGTTGCAATAACTGGCGCCGTGTCAGATCCATCGTCATGCCGGGCACCTTATTGTGGGAGCGGCTGGTCGGCCATGAAGCCGATCAATTGCAGAAATTGTTCTTCGCTGCACTCGACGCACTGACCCATCGGCGGCATACCGTTGTAGCCGTTGATGGCGTGGTCGAGCAGCGTGTCGGCGCCTTGCTGGATGCGCGGTTCCCAGGCTTTGCGGTCGCCGGTGAGTGGCGCGTTGGCGGCGAGATTGGCGTGGCAGAGCTGGCAACTGTTGGCGTAGATCTGCGCCAGTGCCGGGTCTTTGGGCATGGCGTTGCTGGCGGTGGTGGCCGGAGGTTTGGGGTCTTCGCCGCAGCCAAACAGCGCCACGGATAAAGTCAGCAGTAATGTGATGGGAATTGCCCGCATGACGATCCTCAAGGGTGGCATCGCTTATTGTTGTGATCACACCTTAAGGCAGGCGCGCCAGCGGGTTGAGGGCATTGCGGGACAGTGAGGGGGGCAAACGGGGCCAGCCGAATCCGACATATCCCCCTGTTGATGATCGTTCCCACGCTCTGCGTGGGAATGCAGCCCCGGACGCTCTGCGTCCGATTGGAACGCAAAGCGTCCCTTGAGGCATTCCCACGCGGAGCATGGGAACGAGCAGATCAAAAGATCGCAGCCTTCGGCAGCTCCTACAGGGGGGCTATGGGGCCACCCCTTCTGTTCTGGGGGTTTGCGTGACATTCGGGTGACATTTGCGGGTTTAAAATTCAGGGCATTCAGGCGTATAACCGTTACAGACTTTCAAATTGGTACGCGGGGTAGCGACATGAGCACAGCAAACATCCTTGGCAATCTGTTCCCTTCTGTCAGCGACATCCCGGAAAAATATCGCCTCGACGGTCAGGTCGAGCAACGTGAATATCTGGTCGACGGCCAGTTGCGCCGCTGGGACGGCCCGCTCGCCACGGTGCGCAGCCCGGTGTATCTGCACGGTGACAATGGCGACGAGCAAGTCATCCTCGGCAGCACGCCGTTGCTTGATGCCGACACCGCCCTCACCGCCCTCGACGCCGCCGTGCGTGCCTACGACCGTGGCCAGGGCCTGTGGCCGACCATGCGCGTGGCCGAACGCATTCAGCACGTCGAAGCCTTCCTCGGCCGCATGCGCCAACAGCGCGACGCCGTGGTGAAACTGCTGATGTGGGAAATCGGCAAGAACCTCAAGGACTCGGAAAAAGAGTTCGACCGCACCTGCGATTACATCGTCGATACCATCAACGCGCTCAAGGAACTCGACCGCCGCTCCAGCCGTTTCGAGCTGGAACAGGACACCCTCGGCCAGATCCGCCGCGTACCACTCGGCGTCGCGCTGTGCATGGGCCCTTACAACTATCCGCTGAACGAGACCTTCACCACGCTGATCCCGGCGCTGATCATGGGCAACACCGTGGTGTTCAAACCGGCCAAGCTCGGCGTTCTGCTGATCCGTCCTCTGCTTGAAGCGTTCCGCGACAGCTTCCCGACCGGCGTGATCAACGTGATCTACGGCAGTGGCCGCGAAACGGTCAGCGCGCTGATGGCCAGCGGCAAGATCGATATTTTCGCCTTCATCGGCACCAACAAAGCCGCCAGCGACCTGAAAAAACTGCACCCGAAACCACACCGCTTGCGCGCCGCCCTGGGTCTGGACGCGAAGAACCCGGGCATCGTCTTGCCGGAGGTCGATCTGGACAATGCCGTCAGCGAAGCCGTCACTGGCTCCCTGTCGTTCAACGGCCAGCGCTGCACCGCACTGAAAATCCTCTTCGTCCATGAAGACGTGGTCGACAGCTTTATCGAAAAATTCAACGCCAAACTGGCCACGCTGAAACCGGGTATGCCGTGGGACAGCGGTGTGTCGCTGACGCCGTTGCCGGAGGCTGGCAAAGTCGATTATCTGCACGGTCTGGTGGCCGACGCGCAGAGCAAAGGCGCGCAAGTGGTCAACCCCAATGGCGGCGAATCCCGTGAATCGTTCTTCTACCCGGCGGTGCTGTACCCGGTGAACCCGCAGATGCGCGTTTATCAGGAAGAGCAGTTCGGCCCGGTGGTGCCGATCGTGCCGTACCGTCACCTCGATACGGTGATCGATTACGTGCTGGAGTCGGATTTCGGCCAGCAGCTGAGCATCTTCGGCACCAACCCGGTGGCGGTCGGCCGACTGGTCGACACCTTTGCCAATCAGGTCGGGCGGATCAACCTCAACGCGCAATGCCAGCGAGGCCCGGACACTTATCCGTTCAACGGGCGCAAAAACTCCGCTGAAGGGACGTTGTCGGTGCACGACGCACTGCGGGTATTCTCGATCCGCACGCTGGTGGCGACCAAGTTCCAGGACAGCAATAAGGATCTGATCAGCGAAATCATTCGTGGCCGCGATTCGAGTTTCCTGACCACGGACTACATCTTCTAAGCGGATTGGGAAGTCATCAGCTTCTCGTCTAAATCCACAAAGCCCCCGGCATTTCAGTGTCTACACTGATTCCAGCGCTGCACTGGATGCCGGGAGCTGGACATGCTTGATTACGTCGCGTTGGGTCTGTTGGTGTTTGTCGGTCTCGTGCTGTTCTACGGGATCATCGTGCTGCATGACATTCCGTACGAAATTGCCGTTCACCGTAATCACCCGCATCAGGATGCGATCCATGCCACGGGCTGGGTCAGCCTGTTCACCCTGCATGCGCTGTGGCCGTTTCTGTGGATCTGGGCGATGGCGTATCGCGAGGATCGCGGTTGGGGTTTCGGTGACGGCAAACCGGTGCAGAACCATGTGCTGCGGCTGGAGCAGCAAGTCATAGAGCTGCAAGGTCGCATTGAGCGGCTTGAAGCGCAGTCACCGCGCTCTGATAAAGAGGGGAACTGAGCATGGATCTGCTGCTCATCCTCACGTACGCCGCATTCTGTGTCGCGCTGTTCAAGATCTTCCGCATCCCGCTGAATAAATGGACGGTGCCCACCGCCGTTCTGGGCGGAATCCTGATCATCGGTGCGCTGATTTTCACCATGAACTACAACCACCCCTACTCCGAGGTGGCGCGTTCCTACTTCGTTTCTGTGCCAGTGATTCCCATCGTCAGCGGCCAGGTGATCGAAGTACCGGTGCACGGCAACGAGCCGCTGGAAAAAGGCGATGTGCTGTTTCGCATTGATCCGACGCCGTTTGAAAACCGGGTGAAATCGCTGAAGGCGCAACTGGTCGCGGCCAAGGGCGATCGTTATCGCATCACCGAATTGATCCGCCGTAACTTCGGCACTCAGCGCGAACTGGATGCCGCCATCTCACGCACCGATGACCTGCAGGCGCAACTCGACAACGCCCAGTTCGAGCTGGACAACACCACCGTTCGCGCGCCGAGCAAAGGTTTCGTCACCCACGTTTCGTTACGCCCGGGAATGATGGCGAGCAAGTTGCCCTTGCGTCCGTCCATGGTATTCATCCCTGAAGAAGGCCAGTATTTTGCGGCGTGGATGCGTCAGAACAGCCTGCTGCGTCTGACTGTCGGCGACGAGGCAGAAGTCGCCTTCGACGGCATTCCCGGCAAGGTCTTCGAAGGTCGGGTGAAAAGCGTCATCGGCGTGATTGCCGAAGGACAGATTCAACCGTCCGGCACGTTGATCGGCTACACCGGTTCACCGCCGGCCGGGCGAGTGCCGGTGATCATTGAGATCACCGATCCGGACTACGCCCAGTACGCCAAACAGATGCCCGGCGGCGCTTACGGTCAGGCGGCGTTGTACAGTCAGCACTTCCACCACATCGGCGCGATGCGCAAAATTCTCCTGCGCATGGCGGCCTGGATGAATTACATTTTCCCTTTCCATTGATCTGAAAAACACTGACGAGAGGTTCGCACTGAGTACTCACAGCACCCATCGACTGCCACCGCTATTGCGCCGAATCCTGCGACCGTTGCTCGATCCATACCGGCGCTACCGCCACGCCCGACTGATCCACGCCGTGCGTGTTGCCCTCGGGTTGCTGGCGACGATTCTGCTGACCACCGGCATCAATCTGCCCCACGGCGAGTGGGCTTCGGTGACCATGCTGGTGGTGATTGGCGGCTTGCAGCACCACGGCAACATCGGCAAAAAAGCCGCCGAACGCGCCACCGGCACGTTGATCGGCGCCGCCGTAGGCTTGGTTCTCGTGGCGCAACAGGCGTGGCTCGGCATGCCGTGGCTGACGTACTTTGCGATGGCGGTGGTCTGCGGATTCTTCTCCTATCACGCCATCGGCAAGGGGGGTTACACCGCTCTGCTCTCGGCGATCACGGTGTTTATCGTCGCCGGGCATGGTGACAACCCGATCACCGACGGCTTGTGGCGCGGCGTCGATATTCTGATCGGTATCGCCCTCGCCCTGGCCTTTTCCTTCGCGCTGCCGCTGTACGCCGTGTACTCGTGGCGCTACAACCTCGCCGATGCGCTGCGCGATTGCGCCACGGTGTATGGACGGATCATCAGCGGCCAACCGGTCAGCGCAGACGAGCATTTGAAACTGATGGGCCGTTTGGGCACGGTGATGGTGCAACTGCGCTCGCTGATGCCGTCGGTGTCCAAGGAAGTGAAGATTTCCATGACCGAACTGGATGCGATCCAGCGCAACCTGCGCATGTGCATCAGCACCCTGGAAATCCTCGGCAACACCCGCCCGGACGCTAACGACCCCGAGGCCATGGCGCATCTGCAATCAGCGCTGAAGGCTGAACACCGGCAGATTCGGGTGCAATTGATCGGCATGGCGCGGGCGTTGAAAACCGGCGCAAGCCAACGTCTCGATCGACCTGTGGAGTTGCCGGACGCCGGCCTGGACGCCCCGGTTTACAGCGCGCTGGACGGTTATCGCTTATTGACCCGACAGCTTGCTGCGAACATCGGCGACATGCGTCAGCGGCTAGCGAAAACCGCGCCGCGCTGGAACATCTGAAGCGCGGCGAATTTTCCCATGTAACAACGCAGACATGATCACTACAATGCGCCATCGCAAAGTACGTGAATGGATGCGCACATGCAGTTCAGGGAAAACATCAATGCTTTGAGGGCACTCGCCGTTTTGTCGGTGGTGCTCTTTCACTTCAACGTCCTCGGTTTCGATGGCGGCTTTGCCGGGGTCGACATGTTTTTCGTGATCTCCGGTTTCCTCATGACCGGGATCATCTTCAGCGGCCTGCAAAAAGAGAAGTTTTCCCTGCTCGGCTTCTACGCCTCCAGAGCCCGGCGGATCATCCCGGCGCTGGCGACGCTGTGCGTGGCGCTATTGATTTTCGGCTACGTGTATTTGCCGCTGGATGATTTCCGCGAATCGATCCGCACGATCAAAAGCAGTCTGCTGTTCAGCTCGAACTTCTTGTTCGCCAAAGACGGCAATTACTTCGACGCACCGCTGCACGAGAACTGGCTGCTGCACACCTGGTCGCTCTCCGTCGAATGGCAGTTCTACATGCTCTACCCCGTGCTGTTCATGGGGCTGCACAAATTCTTCGGTTCGCAAAAGACCCGCTATGCGCTGCTCGCACTGGCGGTGATCTCCTTCGCCGCATCGGTAGTGGTGACCGAGAAAAATCCGACCTTTGCCTTCTACATGCTGCCCACCCGCGCGTGGGAAATGATTGCCGGCGGACTGGTCTTTCTGTTTCCGCTGCGGCTCAGCCAGCGTAACGGCCTGCTCAGCGAAGCGTTTGGCTTGATCGCGATTTTGATCAGCGTTCTGGGCTTTTCCGAAAACGATCTCTGGCCAGGTTATCTGGCGCTGCTGCCGGTGCTGGGGACGATGCTGGTGATTTACGGCAACACGCATTCGCTGTTCAGCCGCAACAAGGCGCTGCAATTTACCGGAAGCATTTCCTACTCCGTTTACCTCTGGCACTGGCCGCTGGTGGTGCTACTGTATCTGTGCGGTTTGCTCAGCAGTTGGCCGCATGTGCTGGGCGGCATTGTTCTGTCGTTCGTGCTCGGTGCGCTGTCATTCCGATACGTGGAATCGAAAACCCGCAAGATCACCACGCCGCCGCGCACGCTGTTCAAGTTCGCCGCGCTGACGGTGGCGGTCATTGCCGTGGCGTCGGTGACCTCGTCGCTAGTGAAGAAGTATCCCGCTGCGCGGTTTGCATTCGTCGACCTCGGGCAACCGCAATACGCCAGCAAACTCTACCCAAAAGCGTGCTACGCCAACGCCTACGACGCGGCGGACTGCAAACTGGGCACCGGGGACGTTTCAGTGATTTTGTTCGGCGACAGTCATGCCGAATCGACCGCCGCTGCGGTGCAGATGAACAATCCGCACGCCGCCCTATCGTGGTCACGCGGTGGCTGTCCTCAATTGCAGAACTTCGAAATGCACGACAAGGATCTGCAAGCCAAATGCCAAGCCTTCAACCATGAAAAGCTGCAGATCTTGAAGGATTCGTACAAAGGCGTTCCAGTGGTGCTGTTCAGTCGGGCCGCGCTGTACTCCGATCCCGGCCGGGGCAACAGCTATCGCATTCACTTCCCTGACAGTCCCAAAGGTGAATCGGCCTTCATCGATGAATACGTGGCCGAGTACAGCAAAACTGTGTGTGCGATCGCGCAAAACCATCCGGTGTATATCGTCCGGCCGATCCCGGAAATGCCCTTCAGCGTATATAAAGGCCTGAACCTCAATCAGCGGATTTTCCAGCAGACCGCCGATATCTCGGTGCCTTTGGTCGACTATCAAAAACGCAACAGGATCGCCAATTTCACCATCGAAGCCGGTGCCAAACAGTGCAACGCAACAGTGATCGACCCGACGCCATCGCTGTGCCCCGATGGCAATTGCATGGGCTCGCTGAATGGCGAGCCGCTGTACTTTGATGACAATCATCTGGTCGATGCCGGCAATCAGCTTTTGAAAGGCGCGTTCAAAGATTTAATCAAAGCCATTTAAGGCCGTGCAGCGACACCGGTTCTGGACTTGAAACCCCAGCCCTGTTGCATGCCCGCTGCCGCCAGCAGAATCGCCGCCACGCCCAGCCATTGCAGCGGTTGCAGTCGATGACCGAAGGCAAACCAGTCGACGAAAATCGCCGCAATCGGATAGATGAACGACAGCGCACCGGTCAGTGCGGTCGGCAGTTTCTGGATCGCGCCGTAGAGCAGCACGTACATCAGACCGGTGTGGACGATGCCCAGCGTGATCAGGCTGGCCCACGCACTCGGCGCTTGCGGCAGCGCGGAGAAATGCGCGAATGGTGCGAGCAACAGTACGCCGGTGCAGACCTGGATCAGCGCGATCAAGTGCGGCGGTGTGCCGGTCAAACGCTTGATGATCAGCGCGGCTATCGCATAGAGAAACGCCGCGCCCAATGCCAGGGCAATGCCCATCAGGTAATCGTTTCCGCTCGCGCCCTGAGTACCGTGGGCGCTGACAATCGCCAGCATCCCCATAAATGAAATCGCCAGCCAGAACAGTTTCTGCAGGGTGATTTTTTCGCCGAGAAACAGCGCCGCCAACCCCACCAACATGAATGGCTGCACGTTGTACACCGCCGTGCCGATGGCAATTGAGGCTTTCGAATACGAGGCGAACAACAGCAGCCAGTTGCCAACAATCGCCACACCGCTGAGCACCGCCAGCAAGAATGTGGTGCGAGTGAGGATGCCCGGGCGCAGAAAGCCGAACGCAGCGCAAATCAGCAACAAGGTGCCAGCGCCGAACACGCAGCGCCAGAACACCACGTCCAGCACCGGTTGCCCGGAGACCAACACGAACCAGCCGATGGTTCCGGATATCAGCATGGCGGCGGTCATTTCAAATGAGCCGCGGCGGATTGTTGTGTCCATCATTTATCTCCTGTCTTTGTGACAAAAGTATGCCAAGCGGACAGCGGCTCTCTCCAGAGCAAAAGACAGGCTAAACTGCGAATCTGCCTTTTTTATCGCGGGTGATTTTCTGAAATCGCCTAATCCGGGAGGAGCTACATGACTGACGATATCGACCAGATTCTGATTAGCGCATTGATGGAAGACTCGCGCCGCTCGCTAAAGGCATTGGCGCAGATCAGCGGATTGTCGTCACCCAGCGTGGCCGAGCGCTTGAAGCGTCTGGAAGAACGCGGCGTACTCAAGGGCTACACCGTTGAGATCGATCCGAAATGCTTCGGCTATCAACTGCAAGCCATCGTCCGCGTGCGGCCGTTGCCGGGGCAGTTGCAGGAAGTCGAGCGGCAGATCATGTCGATCCCCGAATTCACCGAATGCGACAAGGTGACGGGCGAAGACTGCTTTATCGCCCGCCTGCATGTGCGCTCGATGGAACAACTGGACACCCTCCTCGACCGCCTCAATACGCTGGCGGAAACCAACACCGCGATCGTCAAGAAGACCCCGGTCAAGCGCCGTTTACCGCCGATGGCGTGAGTGCTTTTCCAACAGGTTCGGCGTAGATTGAGTTTTTTCCGGCGAAGGATTGGCGGTGATGAAAACTCAGGTCATGTTGATTGCAGCGGTGCTGTTCAGTGGTTGCGGGACGGTGCAAACGGTCGTGCGCAGCGATCAAGCCGCGGCCAAGAGCCTCAAGGACGAAAAAACCTACTGCGGCGCCGTGCCCCGAATCTACAGCGGCGTGACCTACGACTTCTGCCTGATGCACGCGGAAGTGAAGGACGGTGTCGACACCTTCGACTACAACAATGCCAACCCCGGCGTGCTGATCGATGCAGCGGCGTCCGGCGTCCTCGATACGCTGTTGCTGCCTTACACCATCTATAAACAGCACACAGACGGCAGCATCATTATCAATTGATCCCGTAAGCTTTCCTGCAGACAACAAAAAACCCGCCGAGGCGGGTTTTTCGTTTTCTAATGACAGCGATCAGTCGTCGCGGCTCATGATGCCGAAGATCTGCAACAAGCTGATGAACAGGTTGTAGATCGATACATACAGGCTGATGGTCGCCATGATGTAGTTACGCTCGCCGCCATGGATGATGGCGCTGGTCTGGAACAGAATGCAGACCGACGAGAACAGCACGAAACCTGCGCTGATCGCCAGTTGCAGGCCGCTGATCTGGAAGAAGAAGCTAGCCAGCGTTGCGCCCAGCAAGACGAAGAAACCAGCGGTGATGAAGCCACCGAGGAAGCTCATGTCTTTACGAGTGATTAACACGTAAGCCGACAGACCACCGAAGACCAGTGCAGTCATGGCAAATGCCGAGCTGACCACTTCAGCGCCGCCCTGCATGCCCAGGTAACGGTTGAGGATCGGGCCGAGCAGGAAACCCATGAAACCGGTCAAGGCAAACGCCGACACCAGGCCCCACGCGGAATCGCGGAGTTTGTTAGTGAGGAAGAACAGCCCGTAAAAGCCGATCAGCACCACGAAAATGTTCGGGTAGCCAACGCGCATCTGCTGCGCAACGAAAGCCATCACGCCGCTGAATGCGAGGGTCAGAGCCAGTAGGCCGTAAGTGTTGCGCAGGACGCGGCTAACCTCTAGCTGCTCAGCCTGCACGCCGTTATTAACTGCGTAATCCTGTTCGCGCATGGCGACACTCCTGTTGGTTTGAAACGTTCAGTCGCAAAGATCATAACAGACGCTCTGTAACAAGCCATGCAGAGAGTTTGACAGTGTGTTTCATTCAGGTATTATGGCGCCCGCAACGCAACGGAGGTGTGGCCGAGTGGTTTAAGGCAACGGTCTTGAAAACCGTCGACTGTAACAGGTCCATGAGTTCGAATCCCATCGCCTCCGCCATATTTGGTACCGACAAAGCCCTGATTATTCAGGGCTTTGTCGTTTCTGGCGTCTGAGAATTGCGCGCAGTGCCTCACCTACCGCGTGATCGCCGCAGGTGAGGCATGCCCCCCCACGGCACGCTAAAACCCTTGCAATAAAGCACGCTCCCCAAGACGTCCTGATTGATTGCCTCCAGCGAAAACAAACGCTGAACGCAGGCATTTACCTGAGGCCTATCGCCTGAGTAGAATGCGAGTCATTATCAATCATGTACTTTCCGGGATGCCGATGAGCAGCGACGACACACTAGGCACTGCAGATCTAGCGCTGCTCTATCGCACCCACCACTCGTGGTTACATGGCTGGCTGAGCCGACGCATTGGATGTCGCGATAACGCCGCAGACCTGGCGCAAGACACCTTTGTGCGTCTGCTCAAATCCCGGCAATCAAGCCCCTTGCGCGAACCCCGTGCCTATCTGAGCAGCATTGCCCGCGGGCTGATGATAGATCAGTATCGTCGTCGCGAACTCGAACGTGCCTACCTGGAAAGCGTCGCGTTGCTGCCTCAACACGAGGTGCCCTCGGAAGAGAGCCGACTGCTCATTCTGGATTCGCTCGAGCGCATCGACCGCATGCTCGACATGCTCAAACCGCGAGTTCGCCAAGCGTTTCTATTTGCCCGGCTCGACGGTTTGACCTGTGCGCAAATAGCGGAAAAACTCGGCGTTTCCCGGGCGACGGTGGAGCGCGACCTGGCCACCGCCCTGCAACACTGCTATCGGTTGCGTTATGTCGAGGCATGAGTCGCAGGCGCTGGATCCGGCCGTTGTAGACCAGGCCATCCACTGGCAGGTGCGTCTGCGCTTCAACAAGGCAGATGAGCAAACGCAGCGCACTTTTGAGCTTTGGCTGCAGCAGCGTCCGGAGCATCGATTGGCGTGGCAGCGTGTGGAATCGCTTGGAGATGAATTCGCGAGCATGCCGCCGCAATTGGCCCGACAAACCCTTGATGGTTCCCGCCATGGCCTGCGCCGACGAGAAAGCCTGAAGCTATTAGGCCTTTTGGCCACGGTTGGCGCCGCCGCCTGGCTCGGCCGGGATTACACACCCGTACCGGCCATGCTTGCGCAGCAACGCAGCAGCACCGGCGAGCAACGCCGCGTGCAACTCGATGACGGCAGCCTTGTCCAGCTCAATAGCGACAGTGCGGTCGACAGCGATTTCGACGCCCAGCGACGCCTGCTCATTCTGCGGCGTGGTGAAATCATCGTGAATGTCGGCGCGGATGAACATGCGGCGCACGCGCGTCCCTTCTGGGTACAAACACGCGACGGAATCATGCGCGCACAGAGTCCCCGCTTCCTGGCGCGGGAACGTGACGACGGCACCCTGCTCGCGGTTCAGGGAGGCACCGTCACGGTGTTTCCTGGCGCCAGTCAAGCCTTGGCCGCCAGCAGTAGCCGCAGTGCCCAGACCGCCAATCAGTTGCTGTTCACATCAAGTGGCGCCCGTGAGTACAGGGAAAATGGCCTGGATGTCTGGGGCTGGAATGACGGGGTGATCAGCGCACGCAATATGCGCCTTGGGGATTTTATCGCGGAGTTGTCGCGCTACCGCCCCGGCGTATTGCGCTGCGCCGAAGAGGTTGCCGACCTTCGGGTTTCCGGCACTTTTCAGCTCGCCGACAACGATCAGGTACTGACATTGGTCGCGCAGTCGCTGCATCTACGCGTTGATTATCGGACGCGTTATTGGGTGACGTTGACCGCTGCCAGTTGAATAAACTTCTTTTGTCTTATTTAGCAAAAATAATGAGGTAGTTTCTCATTCTCGTTCGACTTGTAAGGAAGGCCGACTTACAGGCCAATCTGTCGATACCCTTCCTTGGAGCGAGAAAATGAGTTCGTCCGCGGTAACACAGCGCCATCCACTGAGCCACGCCGTACACGGTGTGATTCTGGGTTTGATGGTCAGCAGCTACGCCCTGCCGTCGCTGGCGCAATCTTCGAGCGCCGAACAGCGCAAACAGGTTCAGCAGTGGAATATCGCTGCCGGCCCACTGGCGCCGGCGCTTGACCGCTTTGCGCGCGAGGCTGGCATCAGTCTTTCCTACGATGCCTCGAGCGTTGCGAATCGCACAACGGCAGGCGTGAACGGCACGCTGGATACGTCGACCGCACTGTCGACGTTGTTGCAGGGAAGCGAATTGCAGATCGAGCAGCAAGGCCCGTCCGCTTACCTGCTGACACCTCAACCAGCGCCTGCCGGCCCACTTGAACTCGACGCAACGGGTATCGAGGACTACCGCCTCGCCCCCCTCATCATTAATGCCAAGGTCAGGGTCAGTGCCGACGACGACGCCAACTCGGTGGTCGCCAAGGAACTCTGGGTAGGCGGAAAAGTGGCCACCAGCATTCTCAATACACCGGCATCGGTATCGGTGGTTACCAACAAGGAAATGGAACAGCGCAGCGTCAGCACCACGGAAGAGGCGCTGCAATACACGCCGGGCGTAATCACTGACTTCTACGGTACGGATGACCGTAACGACTATTTCCAGATCCGCGGTTTCCAGGCCACCACCTACCGTGACGGCTTGACCCTGAGTTCGATGCGCGGCGTGCGCGAAGATCCATTCGCTTACGAGCGCATCGAAATTCTGCGCGGCGCCAACTCCACCCTGTTCGGCCCGGCCGATCCCGGAGGCTCGGTAAACTTCGTGACCAAACAGCCGCGCTTCGAGCAGTTCGGCCAGGGCTATGTGACCTACGGTTCGTTTGACCATGTCGAGACAGGCATCGATGTCGGCGATGCGCTGAACGACGAGAAAACCCTGGCTGGCCGCTTTACTGCCAAAGGCCAGAACAGCGACCGCGAGTACGACCACTCGCAGGACGACAACCAGTTGTTTATGGGTGGCCTCACGTGGGCACCGACGGATTACACGTCGGCGACGATGATTCTGGACTACCTGAAAACCGAAAGTTCGCCCAACAGTGGTGGCTATCCGCTGGACAAGGAATACGACCGCAGCAAGTTCTATGGCGAGCCCAGCTACAACTTTCACGATGTCGAGCGCACCAGCCTCAGCGGTAACATCACCCATGACTTCGACAATGGCTTCGTGCTGCGCAGCAACCTGCGTTACAGCAAGTTGACCGATGATTTCGGCTACGTTTACCTCAGCGACAGCGCCGCGCGAGTCGGTACTACCGTTGACCGCTATCAGTTTGGAACGGACACCGAAGCCGACCAGTTCAACGGCAATCTGATGCTGCAATACGATGCCCGTTTCGAGAACATCGACAGCAGCAGCCTGGTGGGCGTGGAGTACCTCGATTCGACCACCAAGGAAAGCTCGGTCTACGCCCCGACGACCTCGATTGACATTGCAAACCCGGTGTTTACGGGCGTGTCACGCTCAATCGCGCCGTATGCCGTGAACAAGCGAGACGCGACCACTAAAGCCGTCTTCCTGCAGCAGAACCTGTCGTTCTACGAGCGTTTCATCGTCACCGGGGGCGTGCGCAACGACTCGATGGATCTGACCAGCAAAGGCCTGGAATCGACTGAGAAAGACACCTTCTCCGAAACCTCTTACCGAGGTGCATTGACCTACATCGTCAACGATGAGGTGTCGACCTATGTGAGCATGGTGGAATCCGTCTCGCCGCCGCAGGTTGGCGTCACACCGCAGACTGGCAGGCAGTACGAGATAGGCGTGAAGTATGCGCCGATGGGGATGGACGCCCTGTTCTCCGCAGCCGTTTATGACCTGACCCAGGAAAACGTCACCATCGCCGTGGTGCTGCCGAGCGGCATCATTGAGCAACAGACGGTAGGCGAATCGCGTGCGCGTGGTCTCGACCTGGAGGCCAAGGCGCAGGTGACGCAGAACCTCAGCCTGATCGGTGGTTATTCCTATATGGAGTCCGAGGTACAGCGCGGTTCGTTGTACGACGGCAGCTCCCTGAAGGGCAATGAATTCGCCACGGCACCCAAGCATTCCGCTTCGCTCTGGAGTTATTACGACGTCCCCGCCACGGATGTCAGCGTTGGCTTGGGTGCGCGCTACGTCGGCGCGTATTACTTCGACGCCGCCAACTCAGGCAAAAGCGATGGCACCACGCTGTTCGACGCCGCGTTCAACTACAAAATCGCCAAGGGCACCGACCTTGCGGTGAACCTCAGCAACCTGTTGGATGAGCAGCACGTGGTCGGTTCCGGCACCGCGAACTTCTACAACCCGGGCCGCGAGATTACCGCCAAAGTGAGTTACAAGTGGTAAGCCGGTAGGCAGGCCTTCTCGCACATTGGAAGCGGTAGCCGCTGTACGGCGGGTACCGTCAACCTGGGCATCAATTGGCGAGCATTTGATACCGACAACACCGCGCCCGAGCCTAACGTGCGCACTCACGCGAGAAACGCGACCCAACCGGGTCGCGCCTCTCCGTCTCCAGACTGAGGTCTGTATTCAAAAGCCGCTCGATTACCGTTTCTTTTCCAGCGTGGCAGCTTGATTACCACCCTGCTCCGCAATCTTGCTCAGCTTCTCGTCAGCGCCTTTTTCTTCCGCAAGCGTTGCGGCCAATAGAGCCGCTGCGTCGTCAAGCTTGAGATGCCTGGCCATCGCAATCAACGTGCCATAGGCCGCAATTTCGTAGTGCTCAACCTTTTGCGCCGCTCCAATCAATGCCGCGTCGAGCACCGCGCCCTTGTCGATCTCTTCCAGCAGTTCTTTCGACTCTTCGACGAGACCTTCCATGGCCACGCACTTCATGCGCTTGAGTTTTATACCGGTCAGTTCCACCAGTTGATCAATGCGCTCAATCTGCCCATGAGTCTCCTCCAGGTGGGACGTAAACGCCTCTGCCAACAGTGGATTGGTCGCGGCTTTCGCCAAGCGCGGCAAGGCTTTGGTGATTTGTTTTTCCGCACTGTAAACGTCAGAGAGTTCATGGATAAACAAGTCTTCGACAGTTTTTCTAGCCATTTCCAAACTTCCTTCTGGTCAGTATTGGCGTCGCCTGATGGGCGTCCGCATGGGATCAACATGCATGCAAAACTTGCCGTGCATGAAGACTGACTCGCCTCATTCAGGACGTGTTCCGAAAATGTTCAAGGTGACGGACAAAAGGCTTTTTTCCTAAATCTGAAAACCGGGCGAACCAGCCACAAAGCGGTACGCCCGGTGCTCTGCATCAGATAGAAAACCGCACGCCAGATGGCGTGCGGCTAGCTCTTCAAGGTTGTGGTTCGCCTTGTACACCGGCCCCTAAATCCGCTCCCGTGATCGGATTGCTGTCCGGGTCGGACATCGTCCTGGCTTTCATGTCCATGAGCAGCGCTTCGTCCTCGGCGCTCAATTGCACAGAGGCGCTGCCGTCCCCACCATCCACGGCAGGCGCGGGCTCTTCCACGAAGTCCCAGTCGTCCCCTTCGTTCCAAGGGCCACGAGTGCTGCCTTCGCCTTGAGACATGTTGAAGTACACATTGGTGAACTCCGGCATACCCGGCAGTTTGCCCTGAGGGAAATTTGGCTGGATGGCGTGCAGTGCTTTTTCGAAAGATAACTGGTGGGCGATTTCACGCGTCATCAGAAATCCAAGCGCCTCTTTCACACCCGGATCATCAGTCACATTCATCAGCCGCTCATAGACGATTTTCGCCCTCGCCTCAGCAGCGATATTGGAGCGCATGTCTGCTGTCGGTTCGCCGATGGTGTCGACGTAAGCGGCCGACCAAGGAACGCCCGCCGAGTTAGTCAACGGCGCACCGGCGCCGTACAACAGACTCGTGATGTGGGAGTCGTTGCCGGCGCCGTTGATGGCGCGGTATAGCTCGCCTTCTTCCTCGACACCTTCGGCCATTTGTCCTTTGGCGCCCTTGTTCAACATCACGATGATCGACCCGACGATTTCAAGGTGACTGAGCTCCTCGGTGGCGATATCCATCAGCAGATCCTTTCGACCGGGATCGTCTTCCGCCAATGCTTGGGTGAAGTAGCGGGAGGCCGCTGCAAGCTCGCCCTGAGCGCCCCCGAACTGCTCCAGTAATAAATTAGCCAAACCAGGATTTGGCTGGGCAACGCGCACGGTGTATTGAAGTCGTTTGTTATGTAGGAACATGACATTCTC
The DNA here is from genome assembly GCF_001269815.1 of Pseudomonas sp. P1.31. Lineage (NCBI taxonomy): Bacteria > Pseudomonadati > Pseudomonadota > Gammaproteobacteria > Pseudomonadales > Pseudomonadaceae > Pseudomonas > Pseudomonas sp. P1.31. The sequence goes on from NZ_LHVN01000021.1 coordinate 42,320, forward strand.
CTCAGGCGAATCAGGGTTGCGGTTCATTCGATAAGAGACCGAATGCCAACCCACGATCATCTGAAGCAAATGCGTCCTGGATAATTTCAAAAACCTTCTGCACTAACGACCAACGGAGGCTGATGACTGTTCAGCCTCCCCCGCCAGACGATGTGTTCGCGTACGGGATTTCAGGCGGCTGCTCAATTGCCACTGGGGTTGCCATGCAGCAGTCGAGTTCAATGACCAGCGTGATAATCCTCACCCGCCACCGCGCGCAGATAGGCTTCATCTGCATCCCTTCGCAGGTCGCACCATTCGGTCAGCGTTAACATGCCCAACCGATCCATCTCGTCGGACTGGCGCAACAGTTCGTCGTGCCAGGCATCGGGGCAGTCCATGCGCAGTGCTCGATTCTCCGACATCCGATGCCAGGCATCCAACGCCAGCAGTCTTGCTTCTTGCTCAGTCGTCAGCTGATTTCTGAAAACATTCATCACATCCACCCCCGAACATTTCCCGGTTGAGCAGGCTGTTTTGAAATAGGTTCAAAAGGGCTGACGAAGCACCGTCTTGCGCAAAGTTCGAATCACTCGTGATGGCGCCTGACCGCCCTCTCGTTAGGGTTGAGTCAGCGCCGCTGCACTTGCTTTCGAGCGCCAGGTAAACGCCAGCACCATCAGCAGGCCCAGACTCGCCATCGCTGCACCGGCCAAGGAGATCGCCGGATAACCCAGCCCGGCATTGATCACCGCGCCGCCCAGCGCCGCACCAATCGCGTTACCAAAATTGAAGGCACCGATGTTGACCGCCGAGGCCAGATTGGGCGCGTCTTTGGCCGCTTCCATGACGCGCATCTGCAGCGGTGGTACCAGGGCGAAGCTGGCGATACCCCAGATCAAAATGGCCACCGCGGCCGGCAAAGGCCAGCGCATCAGGACGGTAAACGCCAGCAAGATCACAATCAGCACGCTCAGCGAAACGATCAGGGTGCGATCGATCGAACGATCCGCAGCCTTGCCGCCCCACATGTTGCCCAGCGTCAGGCCCACACCGAATAGCACCAGCATGGCGGTGATGAAAGCGGAGGACGCGTGGGTCTCGCTGCTGAGGATCGGTGCAATGTAGGTGAAGACCGTAAACATCGCACTCGAGCCGACGACGGTCAGGGCCAACGCGCCCAGCACCGGGCCTCGGCCCAGTACGCGTATTTCAGCCAGTACGCCCACGCTTTGCGGTGCGCGCAGGTTGGGCAGCGCGAACCACAACGCCGCCATGGTCACCACGCCAAGGCCGGTAATACCCCAAAATGCAGTGCGCCAGCCGAACAGCTCGCCAAACCAAGCGGCCAGCGGCACACCGCCGATGGTCGCGAGAGTCAGGCCCATGAACATTGCCGCGACCGCCCCGGCACGTTTCTCCGGCGCGACCACACTGGCAGCCACGACGGAGCCGACGCCGAAGAACGCTCCGTGATTCAGTGAGGTCACCACCCTGGCGATCATGAGGCTGTAGTAATCGGTCGCCAGCGCTGACATCAGATTACCCAAGGTAAAAATCGCCATAAGACCGATCAGCAACGTTCGCCGCGGAATTTTGCCGGTGGTGAGGATCATCAACGGCGCGCCGAGCAGTACGCCCAACGCATAAGCACTGACCAGCAGGCCTGCGGCGGGAATGGACACGCCGAGATCCGCAGCAATGCCCGGCAGCATGCCCATCGGGGCGAACTCGGTAACGCCGATGCCAAAGGCACCAATGGCGAGTGCAACAAGGGGTGGATTGATACGCATGGAAAGGCTCCTTATCTATGCCGCCAATGCTACGATCCAGGCGTTTGAGGCGGTAGATAGCGATTTCGGCAATCACCTTTGCGTAAGAGGCACAAATGGACGTCAATGGCAGGTCAGGTGAAATGAGCGTGTTCGTCACGGTGGCGCAGGAAGGCAGTCTTTCGGCGGCGGCGCGCGCCTTGGGGCTGACGCCCTCGGCAGTCAGCCGGATCATCGCGCGTGCCGAACAGCGTCTGGGCACTCGTCTGCTGTTGCGAACCACGCGAGCGATCACCTTCACCGCTGAGGGCGAGGCATTCTTGCGAGGTGCCCGACGTATTCTGGCGGACATGGACGAGGTTGAAGACGCCATCGCCGATCAAGGCGTACCCAAGGGCCGATTGCGCGTCAGCGCGGCGCTTGGCCATGGTCGGCTGGCCATCGTGCCGTTGGTGGCCGCGTTCAGCGCGCAGTACCCGAATATCGTCGTCGACCTCACGCTCGGCGACGAAGTGGTCGACATCCTCGCTGGCCAGGCCGATGTGGCGGTGCGCTTTGGCCATCTGCCCGACAGCCCGCTGACCGCGCGCAGGATCGGCACGACCGGCCAAGTGGTGGTCGCATCGCCCGCGTATCTGCAGCGTCACGGCACCCCTCAAGAACCGCAAGACTTGCTCAGTCACAACTGCCTGCGCTTCAACTTTCGCCGCGCCGAACCCAACTGGCCGTTTATGCGCGACGGCCGTGAGTTTTCCCTGAAAGTCAGCGGCAACATCGAATGCAGCAGTGGTGAAGCACTGGCACAACTCGCCCGAGTCGGTGCCGGCATTGCGCGCATCGGTGAGTTCAGCGTCAGCGAGGATCTGCAGCGCGGCGACCTCATACCGCTACTGGAAACCTGGAACCCCGGCGATCAGGAACCGATTCATGCGGTGTTCGTCGGCGGCTCGACAATGCCGGCGCGAGTGCGCTTGTTCGTCGACTTCTTGCTGGAGCATCACCGGATGTAAGCGGTGTTCATCGTTCGATGCTCAGGCGGCGGATCTGCCGTAACTCACCTGCGTCCTAACGTCGCAGCAAACAGCTATTGGCAAATCCTGCACAAGCCTTAGAATCCCGCGCTCTCAAACAGTCACCCGAGTCGGTGGCTGAAAGCATCGCTGTTATAAATCACGTACCAGAATGGCTGGCCACACTTGCTCAAGTGCGGCCGATTGAACTGCCCTGCCCGTTCGGCGGGCGCTTGCACAACACACTTCGGTTTGGCATTGCCCTGCGCAGAGACGCACGTTCCGCTGCCCGATCCCTTGAGGTTTCTATGTCTCCGCGTTTGCTGGCCATGGCGCTGGCGCCCCTGCTCGGGCTGTTCATTATTGCCTTGGGCAACGGATTTCTGTCTTCCCTGACCACCCTTCGCCTGGACGCCGCCGGTGCGTCGGCGACGATGATCGGTGTCGTGTCATCGGCCTATTTCATCGGGCTGACCCTGGGCGCCTTATTCAATGACCGCCTGATTCTGCGCATCGGCCATATCCGTGCCTACGGCAGCTTTGCCTCGCTGATCGCCGTGACCATCCTCATGCAAGGATTGTTCTATGACACTTGGGGCTGGTTCGCCCTGCGCCTGATCAATGGCTGGGCCACGGTCGGCGTGTTTCTGGTGATCGAGAGTTGGCTGCTGCTGGCGGGTGACGCGAAGATTCGCGGACGCTTGCTCGCGCTGTACATGATCGTCTTGTACGGCGCCGGTGTGCTGGGTCAGGCAACGCTGGGCAAGATCACGGGTTTGAGCGACAGCGCACCGTTCATGGTTGCCGGCATGCTCGCATCGCTGTCGGTGCTGCCAATCGTGATCCTGCCGCGCGTGTCGCCCCTGCTCGATCAGGTCGAGCCGCTCAAGCCTCGGCAGTTGCTGGGCGTGACGCCGACCGGGCTGGTCGGGTGTTTCGGCTCGGGCGTGAGCATCGCGGCGATTTACACGTTGCTGCCGCTGTACCTGCAACGCATGGGTCTGAACGTGGGGGAAGTCGGCAGCATGATGGCCTGGACGATCCTTGGCGCCATGCTCCTGCAATACCCGGTCGGACGCTGGTCTGACCGTCAGGATCGCCTTCAGGTGCTGACCCTTCTGACCGTGGCATGCACGGTGTTGTCGCTGGTGATCGTGTGGCTGCCGTTGTCGTCGACGATGCTCGCGGTGATGCTGTTTTTGCTCGGCGGCGGCGTGTTTGCGCTGTATCCGGTTGCCGTCAGTCATGCCGCCGACCGCGCCCCGGCGGAAGCGTTGGTGCCGATGATTCAGGGTTTGCTGCTGATCAACTCTTTGGGCTCGGCGATCAGTCCGATGATGATCTCGCCGGTGATGAACTCGTTCGGCGCAAACGGTCTGTTCTGGGTCTTCGCTCTGGTCAATCTGTGCATGGTCACGTTCTTTTTCTGGCGGCGCGGCAAACGCCCGGTTCCGGCCAACCCCGCGCCTTTCGCAGCCGCAGCGACTTTCTCGCCGACAGGCGCGGAATTGCGCGTGACCGAAGATTTGCGCCAAGCGGTGCAAGAGCACCCGCCCATGGTCGATGCATTGAGCGGCGAGCCGGCGCCGCAGTGCGAAACGCGCTGAGTCCCACGCCAGTGCGGACGCTGGCGGCCCGCGCCTAAGCATCAATCCCCCAGATCATCCCAATAAGGCGGAGTGCCGATCGCTTTGATGAAGTACTCCCACACCACGCGAACCTTCTGGGAGCGCATGCGATTCTCCGGGGACAGCAAATGGATCGGGCTAGGCGTTGGCTCCACCGATCCTTGCCAATCCGGTAACAGCCGAATGAGTTGCTGGCTCACGAAACTCTCGCGGCTAAACAGCCAGGACGGAAAGAACACGATCCCCCTGCCCGCCAGCGCCGCTTCCACCAAGACCTGACCATTGTTACTTCGAAGCGGCCCCTGCACGTCGATGATGTCGGCCTTATCGCTGCCAGGCTTTGTGAAATACCAGCGCTGCGCCCCGCCCGTGCCCTTGTAAACCAGACAGGCGTGATGCCGCAGATCCTCTGGCGACGCGGGTTTGCCGTGCTTCGCGATGTACTGCGCACTGGCGCAAAGGACGTATTGCTGATCGCAGATTTTGCGGCCGATCAACCCGGAGTCGCTCAGGTGTCCGACCCGGAAGATGATGTCGACGCCCTCCTGCACCGGGTCGATAAAGGCATCGGTGACGGTCAGCTCGACCGTCAATTCGGGATACTGGTCATACAGACCGTTCAACAGTTTGACGATGTGCAGGCTGCCGAACGCGACCGGTGCGTTAATCCGTACCAGTCCACGAACCTCGCTACCCTTGCCGGTGATTTCCTCATCAGCGGCATCAAGCAGTTCGAGCACTTCGCGGATTTGCTGGTAGTAGCGCTCGCCCGCGTCCGTCAGTTTCACCGCACGGGTGTTTCGATACAAAAGTTGCTGACCGACCTCTCGCTCCAACGCCGCGATGAAGCGAGAAACGGAGGACGCCGGTACGCGAAAGTGCCGAGCCGTCGCCGAGAAACTTCCAGTCACGGCGACCATGGCAAAGTACCGGTGCGCTTTGAGGTGCATAAAAAGTCCGATCATCAAGAACAGTTGATGGGCACTACAGCAGAACTTCGTCTGCTTGTCCCGCCGCGAGATCCTTTCAGGCCTGTTTGCACCGGACACGAAAAAGCAGCCGCCCCGAATAACGGTGGCGGCTGCCAATGTGTCAGCTGCTAGTTAGCCTTGATAAGGCGGGTAATCGACATAACCCTCGGCGCCACCGCCATAGAAGGTTTCGCGTTTGGCTTCGCTCAGCGGCCAGTCGTTCTGCAGCCGCGCCACGAGATCAGGGTTGCTGATGTAAGCGGTGCCGAACGCGGCGAGGTCGATGATGCCGTCATTAATCAAGTCATCCGCACGCTGGCGCGACATGCCGCCCGCCAGAATCAACGCGGTGTCAGGCAGTTTCGACTGAATGGTCGACAGCAAATCGAGGAATGTTTCCTTCGGCCCGCCACCACCGCCCTCGGTACCCGGAGCCGGAAACCCGGACTGATCCATCACATGAACGTAGGCCAATTGCCGCGCGCCAATCTCGGCTGCCAACGCGGTGTAGGTTTCATCAATCTGCTCATACAACGGCATGTCGAACAGCTGACCATACGGCGAAATACGGATGCCCACCCGAGCCGCGCCAATGCGTGCGACCACGGCATCGATCACTTCCAGAGTGAAGCGCAGACGGTTTTCCAGGCGATCCGCCGAGTACTGATCGGTACGATCATTGACCAGCGGGTTCATGAACTGCTCGAACAGATAGCCATTGGCACCGTGAATTTCCACGCCATCAAAACCCGCCTCGATCGCGTTGTGCGCAGCCTGGGCGAACTCACCGACGATCCGCGACACCTCGGCGGTTTCCAGTTGGCGTGGCGCCGGTGGCTGTACCAGCGCCGGCTTGCCGTCAGCGTCGTAACCAAACGCAGTCGCGCCGACCGCTTGCTTCGACGTGGCGCTCACTGGCAATTTTCCACCTTCCTGGATCGACGGGTGCGAGACGCGACCGACATGCCAGAGCTGCGCAAACATCTTGCCGCCCACCGCATGCACCGAGTCGGTGGTGAGGCGCCATCCGGCGATCTGCTCGGCAGTGAAGATACCGGGGTTGAACAGATAGCCCTGCCCCTCACGGGAAATCGGCGTGCCTTCGCTGACGATCAAACCGGCGGTAGCGCGTTGTGCGTAATACAACGCGATGCGTTCATCGGCAGCATCATGGGGTGCGCGCGAGCGGGTCAGCGGCGCCATGACAATACGGTTTTTCAGCGTGGTGTCGCCCAGCGCGAATTCGTTGAAGAGTTTGGACATTGGAGTTTCCGATGTAGATCGAATGTGGCGACGATCAGCGGGAGCGACAGGTTGACGATGCGAACTGTCTCGAACTCGCGCCAAAGGCCCTGAGTTGCAACGATGGATCGATGCTAACTTCTGAGCCAGACGGCAACAATCCGCCGAAATCGCAAATGACTATTGCTTTTTCAGCAACGGGATTCGGCTTTTCTCTTCGGAATTTCTGGAGGGTTGTTGCTGGTGCGAGAGAGATAAAGCAAATGGGCGGCTACTTGAGCCGCCCATTTGAGGGTCACGCCTGAATCCATTTCAGGAAAGGCCTAGTTCTTCAACGCAACCTGTTTGGCCTCGATTTTCAGATCACTGAGGCGCTTGAGCATGGCGATGATGTTGACGCGAGCAGAGCCTTCATTGGCCAGGCGCAGACGTTTGACGCCAATAACGGAATCACCGAAACCCGCGGTAAAAGGCGTGCGGATGATTTCACGCAGAACAACCTTGTTGGTCGCGGCTTCCACCAACGTGTATTCCACCTCGCTGGTGACCTCGAAATTCAGCCCGAACAGTGGCTGGTCAACGCGCAGCAAATTCGCCCGCAGGGCATAAGCAGCGGATTCGCTGCCCAGCAAATCAGCGTTTGCGAGCGATTGCTTGAGTGCAGCGCCAAAGTCAGGACTATCGATTTCCGACGTCCACAGAGGATTGGTTTTATCCCCGCCATTCACTTCCGAAACCCGTACATTATTTTTCAGCTGTGCGTCATAGGTGCTTGCCTTGTCTTGATCGGCCGCGACCGTCATGCCGGAAATTTGAGCGGACGTGGCACAGCCCGTGCAGAGGGCGATCAGGGCAGAAGCTAAAAGCAGGCGCAGATAAGTCATTCGAAAATCCTTGAGAGTGTAAAATCCAACGAAGTCGCAAATGCTAGCACTTAGCCACTTTTTCAGCCACTTAGCGGTTCCTAGGTTCCTGGCAGCTGACTGAAAAACTTGTCCTGCTTGTATCGCAATGGTTGGATAGGCCGGCAGGACGAGGAAACATGTTTGTCGTAGCCGCTCTATTCAGCGGCTAGGCTCAGTGAACAGGTTGATGAATGTCGAAGAAAACGCCAGAAAACAAAGAAGCCGCCACCGCTACAGAGATTGAGCGATCGATTCAGGCCTTGAACAAAATGGCTGAACGGCTCTGGGGCGATGGTCGCGAAACTGAGGCCAAAGCTTTGCTGGACGCTTTGGATGCGCTTAACCGCGCACTCGACCGGATCCGCATTGGCGAGAGTCGGCGGGTGATTACGCTGCATTGAAGATTGGCCGACGCTGGCTGCTTACATGCAGCGCATCGCCGCTCGACCGAGTGTCCTTGCAGCCCTCGCGGCTGAGGCGGCGACGCAGCCGGTCTGATCCCTAAGGTTTCACCGCAGCCGTTGCCGCCTCATCGATAAACGCCGCCACTTCGGCAGCACGCGAGGCCAGCGAGGCATGGCTGGCATCCAGTGTGATGATCTTTTTCGCACCGAGTTTTGCCGACATCTGCCGCTGATTGTCGGGATGGATCATGTGATCTTCCGTGGAGATCTGATACCACGACGACTTGTTCTTCCATGCCGGATTGCTGATCGTGTCGCCGAAGGTGCTGGCCAACGGGGCCTTCTGTGCGACGGCCATGACCAGTGCTTCATCGGCGCTGAGATCCTGGCAAAAACTTTCGTGAAATTTATCGGCTTTGAGCCAGAGGAAACCGTCGCTGTCCGGCGCAAGATTCGGTGCGGCGGCCGGCAGGTGTTGCTGGGTCAGACCGCCGGGGCTTTCGCCGGCATCCGGGGCGAACGCGGCGATGTACACCAGGCCGACGACGTTCGGCTGATTGCCCGCCTCGGTGATCACCGCGCCGCCGTAAGAGTGGCCGACCAGCAACACCGGGCCGCTTTGTTGCGCGATCATTTTGCGCGTGCGTTCGGCGTCGTCGGCGAGGGACGTCAGCGGCATCTCAACCGCGTGAATATCCGTGTAGCCCTTGCGCGCCAGTTCGAGAATGACTTTGCCCCAATGCGCGGCGCCGCCCCAGAATCCGTGAACCAGTACAATCGTCGGTTTGTTGCTCATGGCCCTGCTCCTGTCTGAGAAGAGAAGATCGTTTGCCAATACCGCGCGAAAGTATGGTGCCGAATGCCGAAACGGGCCATGTCGGTGACGAACCTGTAAACTGGCGCGATTCTTAGTCGCTCACACAAGGGATCACCCATGGCCAACCAAGACATCATCTTCACTCCCGATCCGGACGCGGACTCCATTTCCTCGGACGTGACCACGTTCAACGGGATCATGATGTCCACGCAGATTCCGACCCGTGCCGATGGCAGCCTGGAACTCGGCGATATCACCCTGCAAAGCGAATGCACCCTGCAAGCGCTGAAGGTTGCGCTGGAACGTGCGGGCAGTTCGATGGATCGCGTGATGCACCTGACCATCTACCTCACCGACATGGCCGATCGCGCCGCGTTTAACGAAGTTTACAAACGCTACTTCGCCAAGCCATGGCCAGTACGTGCTGCGGTTGGCGTTGCGTCCCTGGCCGTCGAAGGCATGCGCGTAGAAGTCACCGCGATGGCTGCCAAGGCCTGATTTTCACCCCAGCCTTGCGCCGAACCAACTGACGCCTTCGCGAGCAAGCCCGCTCCCACAGGTTTCTTTGTCGCCCGCCTACTCGGCGACCACCGCTGGATCCCTGTGGGAGCGGGCTTGCTCGCGAAGGCGTCTGGTCAGGCGAAATCTTTATTGAATGCACCACCGCTTTCGCGAGCAAGCTCACTCCCACAGGTTCTTTGTCGCCCGCCTATTCGGCGATCACCGCTGAACCCTGTGGGAGCGGGCTTGCTGGCGAAGGCGTCTGGTCAGGCGACATCTTTATTGGATGCACCACCGCTTTCGCGAGCAGGCTCACTCCTACAGGTTTGTGTGTCACCCACCTATTTGGTGACCACCGCTGGATCCTGTAGGAGCTGCGGCACGCTGCGATCTTTTGATCTTGATCTGAAAAGGTCAAAAGATCGCAGCGTGCCGCAGCTCCTGCAAGGGCCCGGTGCCATCGGGCAGCACGGGCGTGCCGGGCGCGCGTTTCGGGGGTAGAATGCGCGCCTAACCGTGACAGCCTGACTAAAAAAACTATGTCCTTGCCCAAGCATCATCTGGAATTGCTCAGCCCTGCCCGCGATGTCGCCATCGCCCGTGAGGCGATCCTGCACGGCGCCGATGCCGTGTACATCGGCGGCCCGAGCTTCGGTGCGCGCCACAACGCCTGCAACGAAGTCGGCGAAATCGCCGAACTGGTCGAATTCGCCCGCCGTTACCACGCGCGCATTTTCACCACCATCAACACCATCCTGCACGACAACGAACTGGAACCGGCCCGCAAGCTGATCCATCAGTTGTACGACGCCGGTGTCGACGCGCTGATCGTTCAGGATCTGGGTGTGATGGAGCTGGACATTCCGCCGATCGAGCTGCACGCCTCGACCCAGACCGACATCCGCACCCTTGAGCGAGCGAAGTTCCTCGATCAGGCCGGTTTCTCGCAACTGGTATTGGCCCGTGAGCTGAACCTGCAAGAAATCCGCGCAATCGCCGACGAAACCGACGCTGCCATCGAATTCTTTATTCATGGCGCCTTGTGCGTGGCCTTCTCCGGCCAGTGCAACATCTCCCACGCGCAGACCGGGCGCAGCGCCAACCGTGGCGACTGCTCGCAAGCCTGCCGTTTGCCGTACACCCTGAAAGATGAAAAGGGTGGCGTGATCGCCTACGAAAAACACCTGCTGTCGATGAAAGACAACAACCAGAGCGCCAACATCCGCGCCCTGGTCGAGGCCGGCGTGCGTTCGTTCAAGATCGAAGGTCGCTACAAGGACATGGGCTATGTGAAAAACATCACCGCCTACTACCGCCAGCGCCTCGACGACGTGCTCGAAGACCGCCCGGATCTGGCCCGCGCTTCCAGCGGCCGCACCGCGCACTTCTTCCTGCCTGACCCGGAAAAGACTTTCCACCGTGGCAGCACCGACTATTTTGTCACCGATCGCAAGATCGACATCGGCGCCTTCGACTCGCCGACCTTCACCGGGCTGCCGGTGGGCACCGTCGAGAAAGTCGGCAAACGCGACATGCAGGTCATCACCCACGAGCCGCTGTCCAACGGTGACGGTTTGAACGTGCTGGTGAAACGCGAAGTGGTCGGTTTCCGCGCCAACATCGCTGAAGCCAAAGGCGAGTTCGAAGAGGACGGCGAGAAGCGCTACCGCTACCGCGTCGAGCCGAACGAAATGCCCGAAGGCCTGTTCAAGCTGCGCCCGAATCACCCGCTCAATCGCAACCTCGACCACAACTGGCAACAGGCGCTGCAAAAGACCTCGTCCGAACGTCGCGTCGCCCTGAGCTGGGTCGCACGTCTGCGTGAAGAACAGCTGGAAGTCACCGCCACCAGTGAAGAAGGCATCAGCGCCAGCGTCACCCTCAACGGCCCGTTCGGCGTCGCCAACAAGCCTGAGCAAGCGCTGGAACAGTTGCGCGATCTGCTCGGCCAGCTCGGCACCACGCAGTACCACGCCACCGACATCAAGCTGGATGCGCCACAGGCGTTCTTCATCCCCAACTCGCAGCTCAAAGCCCTGCGCCGTGAAGTGATCGAGAACCTGACCGCCGCGCGAGTCGCCGCTCACCCGCGCGGCGGCCGTAAAGCCGAAACCAGCCCACCGCCGGTGTACCCGGATTCGCACCTGACCTTCCTCGCCAACGTCTACAACCAGAAGGCGCGCGACTTCTACCACCGTCACGGCGTGAAGCTGATCGACGCGGCGTACGAAGCACACGAAGAGCCTGGCGAGGTGCCGGTGATGATCACCAAGCACTGCCTGCGTTTCTCCTTCAACCTGTGCCCGAAACAGGCGAAAGGCGTGACTGGCGTGCGCACCAAAGTCGCGCCGATGCAGTTGATCCACGGCGATGAAGTGCTGACGCTGAAGTTCGATTGCAAGCCGTGCGAGATGCACATCATCGGCAAGATGAAAGGCCACATCCTCAACCTGCCGCAACCGGGCAGCGTGGTCGGCCACATCAGCCCCGAAGACCTGATGAAAACCATTCCGCGCGCACCGCACTGAGTGGACGGCGTGCGCGGTGCTTCGGCGCCGCGCACGCCCGTATCACCAAGCCTGGCCAAATCGCAGGCATAAAAAAACGCCAACTTCTTGCGAAGTTGGCGTTTTTTCGAATATGGCAGGGGCGGCTGGATTCGAACCAACGCATGGCAGGATCAAAACCTGCTGCCTTACCGCTTGGCGACGCCCCTACTGCTCTTTCCAGCTACTTCGTTAGGTTCGCTGTGAGAACGGGGCGCAATTTACCAAGGTTTGTGAGGTTTGGGAAGCACGAAGTGAAATATTTTTTGTTTTAAAACAGAGACTTCCAAAACGCGCCTATTTCACCAGACGCTTTTCCTTTGAAGGACGATAACCAAAGAACGCGCTGTAGCACTTGCTGAAATGGCTCGGCGAGACAAATCCGCAAGCCACCAACACTTCAACCTGCGACAGCTCAGTGTGTTGCAGCAAACGCCGCGCTTCGGTAATCCGCAGTTCCAGGTAATAGCGCTGCGGTGTGGTGCCCAGTTGTTCCTTGAACAATCGCTCCAGTTGCCGACGCGAGCGCCCGGCGTACACCGCCAGTTGTTCCAGCTCCAGCGGCTCTTCCAGATTGGCGTCCATCAGCTTCACCACTTCACGCAGCGGCGCACTGACGCAGATGTTCTCGTCAGGCTTGATCCGCCGGTAACGCGATTCCTCAAACGCCAGAATGTCTTCGATGCCTTCAACCAGCGCCTTGCCGTGCAGGCTTTTGATCCAGTCCAGCGCCATGTGGAAAGCACCTGATGGACTCGACGCCGTGAGCCGATCGCGATCGATCACATACGGTTCGCTGCTGACGTGGGTGGCTTTGGCGATTTCGGTCAGTGCCGGACGATGCTCCGGATGAATCGCGCAACGATAGCCGTCGAGCAATCCGGCGCGGCCGAGAAACCACGAACCATTCCACAACCCGGCGAGACTGACGCCCCGCTCCGCCGCCGCTTTGAGTAGATGAATAAACTCATCACTCGCACGCAGCTCGGTGCGATAACCGCCGCACACCACCAGCAGATCCAGCTCTTCAAGCGCTGCCAAATCAAGACGTGCATCGGGCCGAATTACCAGCCCCAGATCACTGACCACTTCGCCGTCGCCCAAGCCGAACGTGCGCGAGGCAAACAGCCCCGGGCGCAGCAGATTGGTGGTCACCACCGTGTCCAGCGCCTGGGTAAACGCCGGCAGCGAAAAGTGTTCCAGCAGCAGAAAACCGGTACGGGTCAGGCGCGGGCTATCAGCGCTTTGCTCATTCAGATAGCGGAGGTTTTTCCCCTTCATGCCTCCGCTGAATTGGCGTCGTTCGATCAAGTTTTGTTCCATCGGTCATGTTGTTATGCGCCGATAGTTGGCTTGATCCGCGAAAGAGTCAATCACGCCTGTGGTTGATGGCTGGTTACGCAGTGAATCCCGCCGCCACCGGCCGCGATGGCATCGATGTTCAGCTGCACGATGTCGCGATCCGGGTACAGCGCGGACAGCAGATCGAAGGCCTTCTTGTCCGCGGCTTTGTCACCGAATTCCGGGGCGATGATCGCGCCGTTGATCACGAAGTAGTTGATGTAGCCGGCAGCGAAGTCCGGGTTGTTTTTGCTGAACTTGCTTTTGCGCGGATTGAGTGGCGGCGAAATCGTGTGGATCTGCAATTTGCGGCCGTCAGCATCGGTGGCGTTCTTGAGGATTTCCAGGTGCGCCAGCGTGACCTTGTAATCGTAGGATTCAGGATCGGTGTCGAGGTTGGCGATCACCACACCGGGCTTGATGAAGCGCGCGTAGAAATCGACGTGAGCATCTGTGATGTCCTTGCCCTTGATCCCCGGCAGCCAGATGATTTTGCGCAGGCCCAGACGCTCTTTCAGTTCCGCTTCGACGTCGGCCTTGCTCCAGTCGGGATTGCGATTGCGGTTGATCCAGCTGCTCTCGGTCATGATCCCGGTGCCGTGGCCATCGACTTCAATAGCACCGCCCTCGCCCGTCAACTCACTGCGGATATAGGTCGCTTGTGCGCCGTTGGACACGAGCGCGGCGATTTTCGCGTCTTTGCTGTGCTGCTGTTTATCGCCCCAACCGTTGAAGTTGAAATCCACCGCGCCCAATCCGCCCTCGTCGTCGATGACAAAGTTGGCGCCGATGTCGCGCATCCAGATGTCGTCCAGCGCCGTGGTGACGTAAGTGATGTTATTCGTGCCACAGAACTCTTCGGCAATGCTGCGCTCGTTCTGGCGGCAGAACACCGTGACTGGCTCATATTTGGCGATGGCACGGGCGATGCGACCGAGGGCTTCCTGGACGTCTTCGGTGAAGTCTTCCCAGATCGCGTCCTGCGCGCCGAAAGCGATGTAGGCGCGTTCGTGCTTGTCGCCTTCGTCGGGCATGAACCAGCGCCCCTGAGCGGCCGCAAGCACCTTGCCCGGCGACAGACCGAGGCCCATGAACGCAGCGCCCACACCGGCGGCAACGGTGACTTGTTTGATGAACTCACGACGAGTCGACATGCAGTGTATTCCTGTAAAAACCAGGGCCGGCGAATGCGCCGGCCGTGGATCATTGGCCAGTGGCAGTCTTGAATTTAGTCCAGGTACGCATGCGTGCGCGCATGTCGGCCTGAGGGATGTCTTTGCCCGGAATCAAACGCGCATAGGTCGCTTCGTCGAGGTAGATGTCCGGGTTGTCGCGCATGCTTGCATCGACACTCGCCCGCGCCTTGGCGTTGGACGTCGGGTAACCAGTGAAATTGCTGATCGCCGCCATGTTCGCCGGGCGCATGACAAAGTTGATGAACGCGTAGGCGTATTCCGGGTGTCTGGCGTCGACCGGAATGGCCATGGTGTCCATCCACACCGTGGTGCCCTCGCGCGGCACACGGTACTGAAACTTCGTGTGCTTGCCGGCGCTGTCCGAGGTGCGCTGGGCTTGAGTCATGTCGCCGCTGTAACCCAGCGACAGGCACAGGTTGCCGTTGACCAGATCGGTCACCGGTTGCGACTGGAATTTGCGAATGTATGGCCGCAGTTTCATCAGCAATTCACTGGCTGCAGCCAGATCCTCGGCTTTGCCGCTGCGCGGATCGCGACCGAGGTAATTGAGCACCACCGCCAGCGCTTCGTCCGGCGAATCGATCATCGAAATTCCGCAGTCGGCAAACTTCGCCGCCAGCTCCGGTTTGAACAACATGTCGAGGCTGTTGACCGGCGCATCGGCCATGCGCTTTTTGATCTCTTCCTCGTTGTAGGTCAGGCCGATGGTGCCCCAGGTATACGGCACCGTAGCTTTGCTGGAGTGCTCGTAGTGGCTGCGCAGTTTCTGCAAACCGGGCTCGATGTCGGCCAGTTCCGTCAGTTTCGATTGATCCAGCGGCATCAGGCTGCCGGCGCGCATCAAGCGCTCGGCGACGGTGTCGCCGGGGAAGATCAAATCGTAACCGCTGCCGCCGGAGAGCATCTTCGCTTCGAGGGTTTCGCTGCCGTCCATGACGTCGTAAATCACCTTGATCCCGGTCTCGGCGGTAAAGCGGCTCAGCGTGTCTTCGGCAAAATAATCGGCCCAGGTGTAGAGGCGCAGGGTTTTGTCTTCGGCGTGCAGCGACGGCATCACGCAGATCAGGGCCAGGCCCATCGCGCCGAGCAATCGTTTGTGGTGGGTAACCATGTCAAACCCCTTGAGTGTTCCAGCGTGCATGAAGGTGGCGACCGTCCTGACTCAGCAGCGGCCCATACATTTCCGGACGACGATCGCGGTAGATGCCCCAACTCAAACGTTCTTCACGCATGGCCGCCAGATCGACGCTTTGCACTAGCACACCGGTGCTGTCACGGTCGGCTGTGGCGAGTAACTGGCCCTTGTGATCGCTGATGAACGAGGAACCGTAGAAGCTCATTTGCAGGCTCGAATCGGTGGTCGCGGTTTCGCGCCCGACGCGGTTCGACGCCACCACCGGCAGTAGATTGGCAGCGGCGTGACCACGCATGGTCATCTGCCAATGGTCGCGGGAATCCAGCGCCGCGCAGCCCGGTTCCGAACCAATGGCGGTCGGATACAGCAGCACCTCAGCCCCCATCAACGCCAGACAACGCGCGGTTTCCGGGAACCACTGATCCCAGCAGATGCCGACACCGAGATGGCCGAACGCGGTGTCCCAGACTTTGAAACCGGTGTCACCGGGGCTGAAATATTCCTTCTCCTGATAGCCGATGGCGTTGGGAATGTGCGTCTTGCGATACACGCCCAACAAACGCCCGTCGGCATCGGCCACGCTCAGCGAATTGAAGTAGGCGTTGCCGGCCTTCTCGAACCAGCTCAGCGGCAACACCACGCCCAACTCGCGGGCCAGTTCGGCGAAACGCGCGAGCACGCGGCTGTCGCGATACTCCTCGGCCAGCGACATGTGTTTGTGGCTTTGTTCGATGCAGAAGTACGGCGTGGCGAACAGTTCCTGCAAGAGGATCACTTGCGCGCCCTGCTTCGCCGCATCACGGACGAGTTGCTCGGCACGATCAAGGTTGCCGGGTAAATCCCAGGTGCACGGCATCTGGGTGGTGGCGATGGTCAGTGTTGTCATGATTTCAACCCTTCACTGGCCAGGCTGGCTGCTGCTGGGTGATGCAATGCACACCGCCGCCGCCATGCGCCAGATGGTTGATCTGCACCGGCACCACTTCACGACCGGGGAAGGCTTTTTCCAGCACTCTCGCCGCGACGTTGTCCGCCTCGATGCCATAGGCCGGCATGATGATCGCGCCGTTGGCGATGTAGAAATTGGTGTACGAGGCGCAAAACACTTCCGCTTCGGTGTCGACTGCGTTGGTGGCTTCGAACAGTTCGATCAGCTCGAATTTGCGTCCTTGCGCATCGGTGGCCAGCTCCAGCGCTCGACGGTTTTCCCGCGCCACTTCGGCGTACACCGACGATTGATCGTGCGTCGCATCGACCAGCAACACACCGGGACGGGCAAAGGCGCAGACGCCGTCAACGTGGCCATCGGTCATGTCGCCGGTGACGTAATCCGGATCGCCCGGCAGCCAGATGGTTTTCTTCACGCCGAGCAGGCGGCTGAAGATCTCTTCCATCTCGGCTTTGCTCATGCCTGGGTTGCGATTGGGGTTGAGCAGCACCGATTCGGTGGTGATCAGCGTGCCTTGGCCATCGACATGAATCGCCCCGCCTTCGTTGCTCAGCGGCGTGCCTAAGCATTCCAGACCGAGGTGATTGAGCGCGCGGCGCGCCAGGCTTTCGTCCAGATCGTGCGCCGACTTGCCGCCCCAGGCGTTGAAGCGCCAGCTCACGCCAGCCAGGCCTTGCTGCGGGTGGCAGACAAACGTTGGGCCGGAGTCGCGGCACCAACTGTCATTCACCGCCAACGGGATCAGTTCGATGTTCGGCCCGCACAAGGCTTTGGCGCTGGCAATGGCCGATGGATCGACCACCAGTTTCACCGGTTCAAACCGGGCGATGGCATTGGCGACGCGAGCGAAATCTTCCTGCACCTGCGCCAGCGTCACGCGCCAACCGGATTCCCACAACGTCTGGTTGTGCGGCCAGACCATCCACGTCGCGGCATGGGTCACCCACTCTGCCGGCATCATCCAGGCGCTGTTTTTATTGTCGTTGTGCTGCATGATAAGCCTCGTTAGTTAAGCCACTGTGTTCAATGCGCTTATGCTACGGGCCGTAAAATCGGCAAACAAACGATGGATTTAGCAGACAACTGATTAGCGGAGCTTATCGATATGCTTAAACACTGGCCGCCGCTCAGCTCCCTGCGCGGCTTCGAAGCGGCCGCTCGACTGGGCAGTTTTCACAAGGCCGCTGAAGAGCTGAGCCTGACGCAGTCGGCGATCAGCCAGCAGATCCGCAGCCTTGAGGCGTATCTGGAGCAGCCGCTGTTTTTTCGCAGCGGACGCAGCGTGGCGCTGACCGATGCCGGCCACGATTTGCTCAGCACCACGCAGGCGATGCTGCAGCAATTGGCGGTGGGGATTCGCCGTTTGGGCCAGTATCAAAAGCCCAATCAACTGGTGCTCAACACCACACCGGCGTTTGCCCGGCACTGGTTGTTGCCGCGCCTGGCGGATTTCCGCGCGCTGCACCCTGAGGTTGATCTGTGGATTTACAGCACCGACGAAGTGCCGGACATGGCCACGCAAACCATCGATCTGGCGGTGCGCGACGACATCAGTTCACAGGCTGAATGCAGCTTCAAAGTGCTGCACGCCGATCGCCTCTATCCGGCGTGTCATCCGAGCGTTTTGGCGCTGCCGGCGCCACAGCGCACCACATTGCATGGCGAGCGGGAAATGGATTGGAGCCATTGGGCGGTCGAGGCCGGAATCGATGTCGGCCAGCAGGATCAGGGCCTGAATTTCTCCGATCCGGGATTGCTGCTGGACGCCGCGTGTTCAGGGCTGGGCATTGCGCTGGTGAGTCAGTTGCTCAGCCGTCAGGCGCGGGCTGACGGCGTGTTGCAGCCGTTGGTCGAAGACAGCATTCGGGGGCCGAACTGGGCGTTGCTGACCCACCGCGACAGTGAACAGGATCCGATGGCACGCAGCTTCAGCGAATGGTTGATTCATAACCTCAGCGCTGAATAACCGGTGCGTGCTGCGCCAAGACCTCAACCACCCAGTCGATGAAAACGCGTAATTTTAGACTGACGTGGCGGTTTGGCGGGTACGCCACGTAAAGCGGCATCGGCTCGAGCTGCCAGTTTTCGAACAACGGCACCAGTTCGCCCCGCGCTTCATGCTCGCTGGACATGTATGTGGGCAGCCACAGCACGCCCATGCCGGCCAGCCCGGCCGCGAGGTAGGCGTTGCCGTCGTCGACCGCCAACACGTGGCGACCTCTGATGTGCAGATTTTCGCTGGCATTGTGCAGGGCGTACGGCACTGGTTTGCCGGTGCGCGCCCAGAGAAAACCAACCACGCGGTGATGGGAATCTTCCAGTTCTCGCGGGTGATGTGGCGTGCCTGAACGAGCCAGATAAGCCGGTGCGGCAAACACGCCCAATCGCAGATCGGCGACCTTGCGCGCCATCAATGACTGATCCAGCAACTCGCCGCCACGCACCACGCAATCGACGTTCTCATCAATGATGTCGACAATGCGGTCACTGACGCCCATATCGATCTGAATATCCGGATAGCGCGCGTGAAATTCTGGCAGCGCAGGAATCAGGATCAACCGCGCCAGCGGGCTCGGCACATCCACTCGCAATCGTCCCTTCGGCAATGCCGCCACGCCCGGCAGACTGGTTTCGGCATCGTCCATATCGGCGAGCAGCTTGATCACGCGCTCGTAATACGCCGCGCCATCGGCGGTGACGTTGACCTTGCGCGTGGTGCGATTGAGTAATTTCACCCGCAATCGTGCTTCCAGTTGCTGCACCAGTTGCGTCACGGTGGTCTTGCTCATGTGCAGGGTTTCGGCGGCTTTGGTGAAACTCCCAGCCTCGACCACTCGGGCAAACGCCTGCATTGCGTCAAATCGATCCAAGGTTCGCGCCTCGATTGTTTGGGATTCACAAACAGTGAACGCCAAGCTTGCGCGTTTATCGCCCGCCTGCAAATACCTACAGTGGCTTCATCAACTCACCGATGGAGACACCCCATGACTCAGCGCGATGTCGTTTTTCCGGCCGCACGCCGTACCCTTTATGAGCGCAATCGCTACTCGCCAGCGATTCGCTCCAACGGTTTTCTATTTGTCTCGGGGCAAGTCGGCAGCACCGAAGACGGTACGCCGGAGCCGGATCTGCAGAACCAGGTGCGGCAAGCCTTTATCAATCTGAATGCGATCCTCAGCGAGGCCGGTTGCAGCTTCGACGATGTGGTCGACGTGACGATTTTCATCGTCGATCCGCACAGCAAATTCGAGACGATCTGGAATGTTGTGCTCACCGAATTCTGGGGCGATGCGCCGCATCCGACGGTCACCGCAGTGGGTGTGACGTGGCTGTATGGCTTTGATTTTGAGATCAAGGTGATTGCCAAACTGCCGTAAGCGATTTCCGGTCGTTCATACAACTTTGTTGCGTCCGCTCTGCTTGGCGGCGTAAAGGCGTTCATCTGCGAGTTTCAACACGCTTGGCGATGTCGCAGTGTTTGCATCGCGGCACGCCACACCGATGGACATCGTCAACTTGCCCACCTGCGGCACCTCGGTTTCTTCGAGGTGCGCGCGGATTCTTTCGGCAATCATCCGCGCGGTCTCCAGCGGGGTATCCGGAAGAATCAGTGCGAACTCCTCACCACCGGAGCGGCACGCCCAGTCACCCGAGCGCGAGTTCTGTTTGAGGATGTCGGCAACGCTTCGCAGGGCCACGTCGCCGGCGTCATGTCCAAAGGTGTCGTTGACGCGTTTGAAATGATCGATATCCAGCGCCAGCACGGAATACCCCTGCCCGGCCTGATCCAGCAGGTTCAGCGCAGCGTCCATGGCGCGACGATTGGCCAGGCCTGTGAGGGGATCACTTTGCGCTTCATGACTGAGCTGACCGAGTTTCTGATGGAGCAATTGCACCCCGGCCAGCATCGCCTGACGGATTGCAGCGGCGTCGCGGTACCAGGCATGCACCCGGTTCAAGCGCTCCGTGGTGTCAGGCGCGGCCAACTGGTCGGCGGCCGCCGACAATTGCCGCAAGGGTCGGGCGATCAGCGCTGTTCCAGCGAGGATTAGGGCCAGCCCGAGCAAACCCGCCGGTATCATCCCCACAACCATATCGCGCATCAGCTGTGCCAACGGCGCCAGGCTGCGTTCGCGAGGTTGCTGGACCACCACAGCCCAATTGGCTTCCGGCACACGAGCGTAGCCGGCCAGCATCGGCACACCTCGGTAGTTGTCGCCCTGCAAGGTGCCGTTTTCACCACGCAATGCGGCGTCCACCGTCAGGCTCCAGCCCAGCACTTCGCCGATCCGCTTCGAGTCAGGGTGATACAACAGCCGCCGATTACCGTCAGCGACGAAAGCGAAGGTGCCGTCGTGATGAAAATGACGACTGATCACCGTGTGAAACGCGCTTTGCTCAAGCAAGTAAACAGAGCCGCCCACCACACCGAGAAATGCACCGGACGGGCTGAAAACCGGTTGCGAAACAAACACCACCAGATTGCCCGCCGAGGAAACGTACACCTCGCTGACCAAGGGCCGGCGCTCTTTGAGGGCTTGCTGGATGCCCTGGGATTGCAGCGTGGCACCGACGATCTGCAAGCTGTCCGGATATGCCTGAAGCACTTGCCCGTTCGCATCGAGAATCGTCACCGAGTTGAAATCGGTGTCCTGCGCCTGCAAGCGCATGGCTTCTTTGCGCAATGCCCCAGGCTCATCCCAGTGATCGCCCAGCACCGTCGCGCTGTAATTCAAATGATTGTGCGCGGCGCCGAGAAACTCGCCGATGCTCGAAGCTACTTTCGCCGCATACGCGCCATTGGCTTCCAGCGTCGCGTGAATCAATGCGTCACGCTGTACGCGATAGGCGACATAGAGGCTGTTGCACAGCGTCGCGACGACCGACAGCAGGACAAAAAGCAGTATCAGTCCGCGCAGGTCGATTGGCAGCGGTCTGGAAAGCTTCATTCCGCCACCCACTGCGTGGATATCAACATTGGGGCATTGAGCGATGTGGATAACAGTAGATCCATGAACAAGACTTTTGCTGAGGGGAGCGAAACAGGAAACCGTCGCTGCCACGTTGGGAATGTCATGGAGGATAGGCAGAGACCTTGCCTTTGTCACAGCCCGGAATAGTGCGGTAACAGTTTCTCGGGGGTGAGTAATAAACAACCCTGTGGTGAAGGGATTTATCCCCTCACCACAGGGAGTAGCGTTTATCGTCCATAAATATTCCGACACACCCATTCGTTTGCCATTTCCTAGGTCGTCTGTTTGCATGCTCCACGGAATCAGCACTTGGATCATGGAGACGATCGATGAATATTTTGGTGGTGGGTGCGAGCAAAGGTTTAGGCAGGGCTTTCATTGAAGGCCTGGGCAACGCGGGAGACACGTTGATCGGCGTTTCCCGCTCGCGCCCAGACGGTTTGCCAGCGGATGCCGAGCGATCTGTACGCTGGGTAGAAGCCGATCTGATGAACCCGGCCAAGGCTGCGCAGGAGATTGAAAAAGCGGTACAGGCCGACGGACTGGATACGCTGATTTACAACCTCGGCATCTGGGAAGAGTTCGCCTTCGACAGCGCGTACGACTTTGTCGAAAGCGCAGACGACGAAGTGCAGGCCATCGTCAACTGCAACATCACCTCAACCATTTTGCTGATCAAACGTCTGCTGCCCCTTCTGCTAAAAAGTCCCCATCCCAGAATCATCCTCACCGGTTCGACCTCGGGTCTGCCACAGAGCGGGCGTCCGGAAGTCGCTTTCGGCGCATCCAAATTCGCCCTGCGCGGGATCGCCGAGACCCTGCGCGAAGGCTACAGAGAGCAGCGTCTGGCAGTGACCTGCCTGAATCTCGGCTATCTGAACACCGAAGATCTACTGAGCACACCGATTAATGTCGCGGCGCAGCGTGGAGAGGGACATCTAATCCCCGTACACGATGTCGTCGAGGTGGTGCGCATGATCCTTAGTTTGTCTCCGGCCAGCTACGTCAGGGAACTGACCTTGCCGGCGATCCTCGACGAACGTTTCTGAGCGCATCCCCCCGATGGCGCTGGCCTTTGCGCGCGTGAGTACGTATAACCTCGCCGATTCGTCTACCCTCACGTAGCGCCCTCTTTCAGCTCTTCACATCTTTTTGCCGCTCATGAAACGGAGATTTCCATGCTCAAACGAACCCTGGCATTGACCGCCGGCCTGGCCCTGTCCCTTTCTACGTTGATGGCTCAAGCCGCAGACGTTTTGCGCGTCAGCGCGATTCCCGATGAAGCGCCGACCGAACTGCTGCGCAAGTTCGAACCGCTGGGGGCTTATCTGGAGCAGCAAATTGGCATGAAAGTGCAGTTTGTGCCGGTGGCCGATTACCCGGCTGTGGTTGAAGCACTCGCTACCGATCGCCTCGATATGGCCTGGCTGGGCGGTTTCACCTTCGTTCAGGCACGTTTGAAGACCGACGCCACCACGCCGGTGATCCCGTTGGTGCAGCGTGAACAGGATGCGCAGTTCACCAGTAAATTCATCACCGCTGACCCGAACGTGCACAGCCTCGCCGACCTGAAAGGCAAGACCTTCGCCTTCGGTTCGGTGTCGTCGACCTCCGGCAGCCTGATGCCGCGTTATTTCATGCTGAAAAACGACGGCATCAAGCCGGAAGCGTATTTCAGCCGCGTTGCCTACTCCGGCGCTCACGACGCCACCGTGGCCTGGGTACAGGCCGGCAAGGTTGACGCCGGTGTGTTGAACGCCAGCGTCTGGCAAAAACTGGTAGACGCCGGCAAGGTCGACACCAACAAGGTGAAAGTCTTCGCCACCACCCCGACCTACTTCGATTACAACTGGACCGTGCGCGGCACCCTTGATCCAGCACTCGCGGCGAAGATCAAAAAAGCCTTCCTTGATCTCGACCCGGCCAACCCGGAGCAGAAGAAGATTCTGGATCTGCAAGCCGCCAGCCGCTTCATCGACACCAAGCCTGAAAACTACAAGGGCATCGAGGAAGCCGCCCGCGCCGCCGAACTGCTGAAATGACCTTAAGCCTCAAACAGGGCAGCCTGCGCCACGCCAATGGCGTCGATGCCCTGCGCGGTATCGATTTGCAGATTGGCGTTGGCGAACAGGTTGCGATCATCGGCCCGTCCGGGGCTGGCAAGTCGAGTCTGCTTAATCTGCTGGCCACCGCACTGCGGCCCAGCAGCGGTGAAATCGAAGTGCTTGGCGAACGCGCCTGGCACTTGTCTGCCCGCCTGCGTCAACGCCTGCGTGCACGCATCGGCCTGGTGCATCAGGCACCGCCGCTGCCGCCGCGTCAGCGCGTGGTCACGGCGGTACTGGCCGGCAAACTCGGCCAGTGGAGTCTGGGCAAAAGTCTGTTGAACCTGCTGCACCCGCTGGATGTGGCCGGTGCGCGTGCGGCATTGGCGCGACTGGATCTGGGCGACAAGCTGTTTGCCCATTGCCAACAATTGTCTGGCGGTCAGTTACAACGCGTCGGCATTGCTCGTGTGCTGTATCAAGCGCCAGAGATTTTGCTGGCCGATGAACCGGTGTCGGCGATGGATCCGGTGATGGCCGGGCATACCTTGTCGATCCTTTCGCGCCATGCCCGTGAGCACAACGTCACACTGATCGCGAGCCTGCATGCGGTCGATCTGGCGTTGTCGCACTTCCCACGGATCATCGGTTTGCGCGAAGGGCAGATTCTGTTCGACAGCCCGTCCGATCAAGTCAGCCCGGACATGCTCGACGCGCTGTACGCCAACGAAAAGCTGCAATCGCCGACCGCTGTGGCCGTGCCTTTGACTGTGCAGATTCCACGATGCTGAAAGCCGATTCACGCGATCCCGCTGCATGGCCACGATTGCTGCTGAGCTTGCTGGCCATTGCTTTGTTGTGGCCGGGGATTCAACTCAGCGAGCTGGATCTGAGTGTGCTGTTGCCCGGCAGCCAGAATGAAATGGGCCAGTTTGTCGCGCAATTCTGGCCGCCGGCGCACGACGAAGCCTTTCTGCAAATTCTGCTTAAAGCCACCCTGCAAACCCTGGCCATTGCCACTGCCGGTATGGCTTTGGCGTTGCTGCTGGCGGTACCTGCCGGTTTGATTGCCAGTCGCGCCCTGTCACTGTCCGCCGCCTCTCGCGGTGGCGTGCCGAGTCGTTTGGGACGTTTGTTGCGCTGGCCGGTTCGCGGGCTGCTGATTTTCCTGCGCAGCGTGCCGGAGATTGTCTGGGCACTGCTGTTCGTGCGTGCGGTCGGCCTCGGCCCGGCAGCGGGTGTGCTGGCGATTGCCATTACCTACAGCGGCATGCTCGGCAAGGTCTACGCGGAGATTTTCGAATCCACCGACCAACGCCCGGCGCATGCGTTGTTGCAGGCTGGCAGCGGCCGACTGGCGGCTTTCGCTTACGGCACGCTGCCCAATGTCGGCGCGGAATTGCTCTCGTACACCGTGTATCGCTGGGAATGCGCGATTCGTGCCTCGGTGGTGATGGGGTTTGTCGGCGCGGGGGGCCTGGGTCAGCAAATCGACCTGTCGATCCGCATGTTCGCTGGCGGTGAAGTCGCCAGCATGTTGCTGACGTTCCTGCTGCTGGTGCTGGCCGCCGATCAACTCAGCCGCTTGCTGCGCTGGAGGCTGGCATGAATCGCCTGATCAATTTGCTGCTGATCGCCGCTATCGGGGTTGCCGTGATTGCGTCCTTCGCCTATCTGGGTCTGGATCTCGGTGAACTGGGCAGCGCCACCAGCCTGAAGCAAATGGGCGCTTACGTGCAGCGTTTTCTCAGCCCGGATTTGAGCGCTGACTACCTGAAAGCAATCTTTCACGGCTCAATGGAAACGCTGGCCATGTCCGCTGTCGGCACGCTATTGGCGGCAGTTGTTGGCATTGTTCTGGCGCTGCCGGCGGCGGGACGTTTCGGCTGGCCGCTGCAAAGCGTTGCGCGCCTGCTGCTGAATGCCTTGCGGGCGATTCCGGAACTGGTCTGGGCGGCGCTGATGGTGCTCGCCGCCGGCCTCGGCCCGAACGCCGGCACCCTCGCCCTCGCCTTGCACACCACTGGCGTGCTCGGCCGGTTGTTCGCCGAAGCGCTGGAAAACACGCCGCCGCAACCGGCCGAGGCCATCCGTTTGCAGGGCGGCAACCCGATTCTCGCCTTCTGCTACGGCACCCTGCCCAATCTGGCGCCGCAACTGCTCGCCTACATCCTCTATCGCTGGGAAAACAACATTCGCATGGCCAGTGTGCTGGGTTTTGTCGGTGCTGGCGGCCTCGGCCAGATGCTCTACGTGAGCCTCAGCCTGTTTCAGGAAGCGCAGGCCAGCACGGTGATTCTGGCGATGCTGGTACTGGTGTTCCTAGTGGACTGGTTGAGTGCCTGGAGTCGCCAGCGCTGGGTCAAGGCGTAAACGGCGATGCTGGCGAGTGGATATCTGCCAGAAGCTGATTATGCTTCAGGAAAGCGTGCACACCTGCCCGACGGCAAACTGTGCACGCTTAACGCATCAGCGCTTCAGGCATCTGCCACAAGGCCAGGGTGAGATAAGCGGTATTGGGGGACTCCGGCCTACAACAGTAAGCACGACGGAGAACACCCATGGCCACGACTTACACAACATCCACCGGCAGTCCACCGCGCAGCGGCGGCATCACCAAGGAGGAGCGCAAAGTCATCTTCGCCTCCTCGCTGGGCACCGTTTTCGAGTGGTACGACTTTTACCTCTACGGCTCACTGGCGGCGATCATCGCCAAGCACTTCTTTGCCGGCGTCAACGAAACCACTGCGTTCATCTTTGCCCTGCTGGCGTTTGCGGCGGGCTTCGCGGTGCGGCCGTTCGGCGCGATTGTGTTCGGCCGGCTCGGCGACATGATCGGGCGCAAACATACGTTTCTGATCACCATCGTCATCATGGGCGTCTCGACCGCGATTGTCGGTTTGCTGCCCGGTTACGCGACCATTGGCGTCGCTGCACCGGTGATTCTGATTACCCTTCGACTGCTGCAAGGCCTGGCACTGGGCGGTGAATACGGCGGCGCGGCGACTTACGTGGCCGAACACGCGCCACGTAATAGACGCGGCTTCTTTACCTCGTGGATTCAAACCACCGCGACCCTCGGCCTGTTTCTGTCGCTGCTGGTGATACTCGCCTGCCGCACCGCGCTGGGCACTGAAGCGTTTGAAGAGTGGGGCTGGCGAATTCCGTTTCTGCTGTCGATCCTCCTGCTGATCGTCTCGGTGTACATCCGCCTGCAACTGAGCGAGTCGCCGGTGTTCCAGAAAATGAAGGACGAAGGCAAAGCGTCGAAAGCGCCGCTAACCGAGTCTTTTGCCCGTTGGGACAACCTCAAAGTGGTGATCATGTCGTTGCTCGGCGGCACGGCCGGGCAAGCGGTGGTCTGGTACACCGGGCAGTTCTATGCGCTGTTTTTTCTCTTGCAGACGCTGAAGATCGACCCGCAAACCGCCAACCTGCTGATCGCCGGATCACTGTTGATCGGTACGCCATTCTTCGTGATTTTCGGCAGCCTGTCCGACCGGATCGGGCGCAAACCGATCATCATGGTCGGCTGCATTCTGGCGGCGCTGACCTACTTCCCGATCTTTCATGCGCTGACCCAGTACGGCAATCCTGATGTGTTCATCGCTCAGGAGAAAAACCCGGTCAAGGTGATCGCCAACCCCGAACAGTGTTCGTTCCAGTTCGATCCGGTGGGCAAGGCCAAATTCACCAGTTCCTGTGACCTGGCCAAGACGCTGTTGGCAAAACGGGCGATTCCGTATGAGAACGTCACCGCCGAACCGGGCACCGTGGCGCAAGTGCGTATTGGCGACAAAGTCGTCGAGAGTTTCGACGGCAGTGCCCTGCCCGCCGCCGACTTCAAAACTCGCAATGATGCCTTCACCACGACCCTTGGCGCTGCGCTGAAAGAAGCCGGTTATCCAGAGAAAGCCGACCCGGCAAAAACCAATTACCCGATGGTGCTGCTGTTGCTGACCATTTTGGTGATCTACGTGACCATGGTTTACGGGCCGATTGCGGCGTGGCTGGTGGAGCTGTTCCCGACGCGAATTCGCTACACCTCGATGTCGCTGCCGTATCACATCGGTAACGGCTGGTTCGGCGGGTTCCTGCCAACGGTGGCGTTCGCGATGGTCGCGGCCACCGGGGATATCTACTACGGCTTGTGGTATCCGATCGTGATTGCGGTGATGACGGCGATACTGGGTACGTTCTTCCTGCCGGAAACCAAGGATCGCGACATTCTCAAAGACTGACCCGCCCCCTTGTAGGAGCTGCCGCAGGCTGCGATCTTTTGATTGTGTTTTTTAAGGTCAAAAGATCGCAGCCTGCGGCAGCTCCTACAGGAGTGTTGCGGTGTCAGAACGGGCCTTGGGTGACCACGCGGGTGTCGATGATCTGCTGCAATGCTTGAATTCGCTGCTGATAAACGTCGGTGAGGCATTTCACATCAGCGGCGCATTTGCCACGGGTTTTCAGCCACGCCTGTTGCTCGTCAATCAAGGCACCACGGCCGCCCATCGGCAGAAACCGGCGATCCAGTTTGTAGAGCAGCGCCATGCTCACGTCCATGTCGTTGAGCGCACGGTTGGCGCACACCGCTTTTTCATCAGCAGCCTTGGCGCGGTCGCAGTCGAAACTGGCGGCGTGTGCAGCATGGCCGATGATCAGGGCAGACAAGCCGAACAAGGTTGAAAGTAGAGTTTTGTTGCGCATAGGTTGGGTCATCCAGACAGCGATTGATCCCTCTTGGGCTAATGCATGAGCGCAAAGTTTCTGAACGCCTGCCAAACCACCGCCTCCAATGTTTACACCACTGGAGGTCACCACCATGAACAGCAACGACGACAAAACCCCGAACGCCCCGCCTACCGACACATCCGGCAAACCGGTGAACGTGGTTGAGCGTGATCTTGAAGACCACGATGACGACACCAAAGGTGTGGATGAGGTGATTACGCCTTCGTCTACCCGAGTGAAAGAGCAGGATGCCGAGACGCTGCAGCGCAAGGTCGATGAGATAGAGCGCAAAGTGGGGGATGGCAACTGAGGTGGGTTGTCTGCGAGATTTACCCCCTCACCCCAGCCTCTCCCCCAAGGGGTAGAGGGGGAAAGGGAGCCGAACTCTATGCCCTTCAAAACCCGAGTTCTGCTCGATATTTCATGTCGGCGCAACTTGATCCAGCAGCTCGGTCAGTCCCCTCTCCCTCCGGGAGAGGGTTAGGGTGGGTAAAGACCGGGTACATCCTTTACGTTTGAGACCGGGGACATGGTTTACAGGTATCAATCATGGTCAGGAGGTGCTGACCATGCCCTGGAATCAAGAGTCCCCAATGGATCAACGAGTGAAGTTAGTCAGCGACTGGCTTGGCGGCAGTTACACCAAGAGCCAATTAAGCCGGCGCTATGGCGTCAGCCGTCCGACCATCGACAAGTGGCTGGAACGATACGCAGCGTTGGGCGTAGATGGCTTGAAAGAGCAATCGCGCAAGCCGTTGAACTGTCCTCATCAAACGCCCGACGAAATCATCGCCAAGTTGCTGGCCAAGAAAAACGAACATCCCGATCGGGGACCCAAACAGATCATTGATCGCCTGCGCGTTTCCGATTCGCATATCCAATGGCCGGCGGCGAGTACCGCCGGGGAGTGGCTGAAGAAAGCTGGTTTGGTGGTGGCGCGACGGCCCTATCCCCCGCGTCCCCGTGCTCCAACACATTTGCGTCCGGTCGACGCGCCCAACCAGACTTGGTGTGCTGATTACAAAGGGCAGTTCAAAATGCAGGACGGTAATTGGTGCTATCCGCTGACCATAACCGATCAGATGAGCCGCTTTTTATTCGTCTGTCGCGCTTTGCCCAGTACGCACGGAGCGCCGACGCGGGAAGGCTTCGAGTGGGCTTTTCGAGAATATGGGCTGCCGGATGTGATCCGCACTGACAATGGCGCTCCTTTCGCATCGACAGGTCTGGCGCGACTTTCGAAGTTATCGGTTTGGTTTATCAGGCTTGGAATCCATGTTGAAACGATTACGCCAGGCCGTCCCGACCAAAATGGTCGACATGAACGGATGCATCGAACGTTAAAGGCAGCAGTGCCACCGGCGGAAAACCTGGTGCGCCAGCAGCTGGCTTTTCAGGATTTCATCCAAGACTTCAACCACCACCGACCGCATACCGCGCTGGGCATGAAACCACCGGCATCTGTCTATAGCCCGTCGATACGCGCTTATCCCGGTTACTTGCCTGCGCTTGAATATGGTTCCGATGTTGAAGTGCGCAAGGTTCGGTCAAATGGGGAAATTAAATGGAAAGGACAGCTGATTTTTCTAGGAGAGGCTCTGATTGGAGAGGACATCGCGCTGAAGGAGGTGGCTGATGATGCTTGGGAACTGTACCTTTGCAGCCACTGTTTAGGCAGGCTTGAAAGGGGCGCCAAACGCGTTTCAAGCCTGTAAAGGTGTAAACGATGTCCCCGGTCTAATTTGTAAAGGATGTACCGGTCTCTACAGTGAGGGCTTTTTCGTCGTATTCAGCTTCACAGCCGCCCGAATCAACGCCATCAACCCTTTTTCATCAAGCTCATCACCCTCGTGAATATCAATCGCGCGCCGCACATTCCCTTCCAGGCTGGCATTGAACAAACCCGTCGGATCTTCCAGCGCAGCGCCTTTGGCGAAGGTCATTTTCACCGCCGCTTTATAGGTTTCACCCGTACAGATAATCCCGTCGTGATACCAAGTCGGCACACCGCGCCATTTCCACGCTTCGACCACGTCCGGATCAGCCTTGTGCATGATCGCGCGAACCTTCGCCAGGGTTTCGCCGCGCCAATCGTTCAGAACCTGGATACGCTGATTGATCAGCACCGACGCTGCCTCTGCGCCCTCTTCTGGCTTGTCTTTCTTCATCACGGCTCTCCCGAGATTTTGGAGAAAGAACTTTAGACGTCACACTTTGCCCTCGCCAATTTCACCCCACACAAGTAACAGCGAAACGCTGGTGAAGGCTGAACTGTGGCGAGGGGATTTATCCCCGATGGGGCGCGCAGCGGCCCCGATTTTAAAAGCCGTGATCAGGCTTAATGATTCTGGACACCCCTAAAGGGCGTTAATCTACGCCCAACGACGAGGTGTGATTTGACCAGACGATATTTTTCGACAGATTTCAAACGGGATGCAGCGTGCCTGGTTTTGGATAAAGACTATTCGGTGAGTGAAGCCTGCGAAGCAATGGGCGTGGGCCCTACAGCTCTGCGCCGCTGGGTTGAGCAACTGCGTACGGAGCGCAGCGGCAAGACGCCTGAGAAGTCCAAGGCCATGACCGTTGACCAACAACGCATCCAGGAACTGGAAGCAACAATTCGACGGATTGAGCGCGAGAAAGAAATTTTAAAAAAGGCTACAGCTCTCTTGATGTCGGATTCCCTCGATCGGTAAGGCTGGTCGAGGAGTTAAGCGAGCAATATTCAATATCTGAGTTGTGCGGCGTATTTGGAATCAATCGCAGCAGTTATTACGAGCGTCTGAAGCAGCATGCAAAAGTGGATGTCGAGCGCGATCGCCTAAAGATCAATGCTGTTGAATTACATGAGCAAAGTCGCGGATCAATGGGCGCGCGCAGCCTGTCAAAAGCGTTGTGTAACGAAAAAGAGTCTGTAGGTCGTTACATGGCTCGCAGCCTAATGCGTGAACTCGGGCTGAAGAGCCAGCAACGGCGCAGGCATCGTTACAAACCCAGCGGTGGGGAGGCGCAATACGCCCCCAATCATTTGGAGCGTAAATTCAATGTCGACGCCCCCAATCGGGTGTGGTGTGGCGACGTGACTTACATTTGGGCCGGTACTTACTGGGTTTATCTGGCTGCTGTGCTTGATCTGCATGCCCGCCGCATCGTCGGCTGGGCGATGTCCAGAAGTCCGGATTCCGCTCTGACCTGTCGAGCGTTAAAGATGGCTTTCGAGTCGCGAGGACGCCCTGAAAACCTAATGTTCCATTCGGATCAGGGCTGTCATTACAGCAGTAAAGTGTTTCGTGAAACGCTGGCGGACCTGCGTATAAAACAAAGCATGAGTCGACGAGGAAATTGCTGGGATAACGCCCCGATGGAGCGTTTCTTTGGCAGTTTGAAATCTGAATGGATACCCAAGACTGGCTACCGAAACGAAGATGAGGCCAGTACCGATGTGTTGCGTTACCTGACCCATTATTACAATCGGATCAGGCTGCACAGTCACAACGGATATCGGACTCCGGTAGCAATGGAAGCCTTGGCAGCATGAGAAATGACCTAAACCCTATAACCGTGTCCAGTATCGTTTGACCAGATCACCGGGAGCGCTGCGCTCCATCGGGGATAAATCCCCTCACCACAGGGTAAATATCAGCTTGAGCGGCGGTTTTAACGAAATTTTCATACTCCCCCGCCTATGATCCCGCACCTCGTTGGGGAGTAGCCTGTTTCCGTGCACTGCGGAAGCGTTCGTATCAACATTCTCGGCAACATGCCGTGGTGCGAACACCTTTTGGTTGGTGAGACCGACGACACATCCATGCCTAAAGTCGGGCGTGTGGTTGTGTCGTTGACTCATAGCCCGACTGGAAGTATTCCCGTGAATCCTGTTTCCCTCATTTTCCTTGCCCTGGCCATGTCCACGGATGCGTTTGCAGCCGCCATCGGCAAGGGCTCCAGCCTGCATAAACCGCGTCTCACGGAAGCCCTGCGCACCGGTCTGATCTTCGGCGTGATCGAAGCCATCACCCCCATTATCGGCTGGCTGATCGGCCAGGCCGCGAGCCAATGGGTTGCCGAATGGGATCACTGGATCGCCTTCACCTTGCTGGTGGTTCTTGGCCTGCACATGATCTACAACGGTCTGAAGCATGAAGAAGAGGAAGAAGAAAAACCGGGTTCGCATTCCTTCCTGATCCTCGCCGTCACCGCGTTTGCCACCAGCATCGACGCCCTCGCCGTGGGCGTTGGCCTGGCGTTTGTCGACGTGAACATCTGGGTGGCTGCGGCGGCGATCGGTCTGGCGACCATGACCATGGTGACCATCGGCGTCATGCTCGGCCGGGTGTTGGGCTCTATGGTTGGCAAAAGAGCTGAAATCGTTGGCGGTGTGGTGCTGATGATCGTCGGTGCGACGATTTTGTATGAGCATCTCGCGGTCTGAGATTAGCCGTCAGACAGCGCCGTCAGTGCCAACGCGTTGCCTGGCGCCGCCCCGCTGGCGGTGTTGTCGAAAATGCACCAGGTCGTCGCGCCATGCGCATCGGCGGCCTGCAATACGCTAGCGAGGCTCTCTAAATAGGAGTCATCGTAGGCACTGTGGTAAATGCGCGGCGAACCGTGCAGGCGCCAATACCGCGTCCCTTGCCAGCCAACCGCGTAAGAATCACTGCTGATGCGCGACGGATCGACCACAGCCTGAGCGATCCGGTAAGCGATCAACAATGATTCGGCAGCCATCCACGACTCATGACGCGGCTCCAGCACCACGTCGCCGTCGAAACGCTGGCGCAACGCACTGAAAAACGCTTCGGCACTGACCGCATCAAATGCCAGTGACGGCGGCAATTGCAGCAACAAACAGCCCAATCGATCAGCCAAACCGCTGCACTGCGCCAGGAATTCCTCGAGCGCTTCGTCGCAAGCCACCAATCGACGTTCATGGCTGATCTGCTTGGGCATTTTTACCGAAAAGCGAAAACCTTCCGGCACCGAATCCGCCCAACGGTCATAGGTTGAGCGGCGATGTGGGCGGTAAAACGAGCTGTTGATCTCCACACAGTTGAGCCGCGCCGCATAGCGTTGCAAATGCGTGCCCTCCTCCGGAAATGCCGGCCAGTGTTCACGCCCAAGACTCCAGCCGGCACACCCAATGAAAATCAAACATCACCTCCTACCACGACACTCCCATGTAGGAGCTGCCGCAGGCTGCGATCTTTTGATCTTACAAACAACGTCAAAAGATCGCAGCCTTCGGCAGCTCCTACAGGGGGACATTATTTTTTGCTGGGGAGAACTGAGCTCAAAACCTGCTTGGCGGTTTGCACCAGAATCCCCGCCTCGTCCGGATCGCCCTTGAGCAACGTCGTGGCGAATTTCTTCGCTTGTTCGAGCTTGATGTGCGGCGGCAGCGGCGCCACGTTCGGGTCGGTCTTGAACTCGATCAGCACCGGCACATCGGAAGACAAAGCCTGTTCCCATGCGCCCGCTACGTCCTCTTCGCGATCAACGAAAATGCCTTTCAGGCCGATGGAAATCGCGAACAAGTGATACGGCACATCGGGAATGTTCTGCGACGCCTCGAACTTCGGATCGCCCTCCATCACTCGCTGCTCCCACGTCACCTGATTGAGATCTTCGTTGTTGAACACCGCGCAGATCCATTTCGGGCTCTTCCACTGCCGCCAGTATTTGGCAACGGTGATCAGCTCGGCCATGTTGTTCATCTGCATCGCACCGTCGCCCACCAGAGCAATCACCGAGCGTTCGGGATAGGCGAATTTAGCCGCAATCGCATAAGGCACAGCAGCGCCCATCGAGGCCAACCCGCCGGACAACGAACACATCATGCCGCGACGAATTTTCAGGTCACGGGCGAACCAATTGGCGCACGAACCGGAGTCGCTGGTGATGATCGCTTCATCCGGAACTCGCGGTGACAGCTCATAAACCACCCGTTGCGGATTGATCGGTTTGGCCTTGGCCATCGCGCGTTTTTCCAGGGTTTTCTCCCAGCTACCGCGCCAGCCTTCGACTTTCTTGCGCCACTTGCCCGAGGTTTTTTGTTCGAGCAACGGCAACAACGCCGCGAGGGTTTCCGCTGCGTCGCCGACCAGATTGACCTCCATCGGATAACGCAGGCTGAGCATGTCGGGCTGCAGATCGATCTGCACACCACGCGCCTGACCTTCTTTAGGCAAAAACTCCGAATACGGGAAGCCCGAACCGATCATCAGCAAGGTGTCGCACTCGGTCATCAACTTGTAACTCGGCTCGGTGCCAAGCAGGCCGATGCTGCCGGTCACCCACGGCAAATCATCCGGAAGCACCGCTTTGCCAAGCAGCGCCTTGGCCACGCCGGCACCAAGTTTTTCGGCGATGGCGATCACTTCATCCGTTGCCTGCAAAGCGCCGGCGCCGACCAGAATCGCGACCTTCTCGCCTGCGTTCAAAACGTCTGCCGCACGCTTCAAATCTTCGTTATAGGGCAGCACTTTCGGCTTGGTGTAACCGACGCCGGAATGCGCGGTGCCGTGCGCGCGGGCCGGTGCCTGATATTCGAGATCCTGCAAATCATTGGGCAGGATCAGCGCGGTCACCCGACGTTCGCCAACCGCCGTACGCACCGCGCGGTCGAGCAAATGCCGTACCTGCGAAGGCGCCGAGGCCTGCTGCACAAACGCGCCGGCGACGTCCTTGAACATCGACACCAGATCCAGCTCTTGCTGATAGTGACTGCCCAACGCCGTGCGCGCCTGCTGCCCAACGATGGCCAGCACCGGCATGTGATCCATCCTCGCGTCGTAAAGCCCGGTGATCAAATGCGAAGCCCCGGGGCCGGACGTGGCAATGCATACGCCCAGCTCGCCAGTGAATTTCGCGTGGGCCGAGGCCATGAACGCGGCCATTTCCTCATGCCGCGCCTGCACAAATTCAATCTTGCCTTTAGCTCGATCGAGCGCGCCGAACACGCCATTGATGCCGTCGCCCGGATAACCAAAAATCCGCGTGACGCCCCATTGGCTGAGCCGCTCAACCAGAAAATCGCCTACTGTCGTTGTCATCTCGATCCTCGTCTTTTCGCCGGTGTAAGGGTCTGGACAGTTGGGCGGATGGCGAAGTTTCGATTGATTACCTTGAAACGGTTTCTCGTTTACGATCCAACCATTGAGCCCGCAGGCCATTCGCGAGCAAGCCCGCTGCCACATTTGCAATGCATTGCAAAGTGGGAGCGGGCTTGCTCGCGAAGAGGCCAGAGCCATTCACACAAAATTTCGGCAGAGGAACACAGCATGCAAACGCCCCCACAATCCCTGCTGCTCCAACCCAACGACTGGGTACCGAACAACCCGCGCTTGGCGGTTTTAATCTACCGCCAGGCGATTGCCATCGAAGGCAACGACCCTGCCACGCTGTTCGAGCAAACTTTCAACGCCAATGGCTGGCCACCGCAATGGCGCTACGGGATTTACGATTATCACCACTATCACACCGAGGGCCATGAAGTGCTCGGGGTTGCCGTTGGCCATGCGCGATTGATGCTCGGCGGGCCCAACGGACATGCCGTTGAAGTCAGCGCTGGTGACGTGGTGCTGTTGCCCGCCGGCATCGGCCATTGCAACCTGGAATCAAGCGATGACTTCCTCGTGGTCGGCGCTTATCCGCCCGGGCAGCATGCCGATATCTGCCGCGAGGCGCCGACTTCGCAGCAGTTGGAGAAGATCAAGAATCTACCGTTTCCGCAAACGGATCCGGTGCAGGGATTGCACGGCGCGGTCAGCCAGCAGTGGTCGAAGTAACGGTCAACGATGCGGATGCACCGTCATCGAAACCAGTTTGATCACGATCGGCCGCACCACGAGGATGCACAGAAACGCCACCGGCATCGCCAGCTTGTAGGCGTGCAGCGCATTACTCAGGTAGTCGTTATCAATGCCTGAATTGGCGGCGGTAATCACCAGCGACATCAGAAAAGCCATGATCGTCGCCATGTACAACGCAAACACATACGGTGTCGCTCGCGCCGAGAGCCTGCGGCGACGGACATAAACGGCTTCAGCACTGCTTCGTTGATTCATAGGGCTTTCCATCCATTGACAGGGAGCGGGCACGTTAGCAAAGCCCTGGCCCCTCAACTAGACGGCCAAATGCAGGTGCTTTATAAAGCAGAACTTACGAATCAATCCCTTCCGGCAGGCCATCGATGAATCTGTTAGCGGCGATTGCCAGTTTTATCAAAGTGGTGGAATCCGGCTCTATCGTCGGCGCCGCCAAGGCGTTGGGCGTCAGTGCCGCAGCGGTCAGCCAGACCATTAATCGCCTGGAAACACACCTCGGTGTGCGACTGCTGCAACGCACTACCCGGCGCATGGCACTCACCGAAAACGGCGCGGTGTATTACGAAAAGGTCAAGCGAATTGCGGAGGATCTGGAGTCCGCGCAAAGTTCGATCAATCGCGAAGACAGCGAACTGCAAGGTCGCTTGAGCATCGCCTCGACCTCGGCGTTCGGCCGGCATGTGCTGGCGCCGCTGATTGCCGGTTTCGCCGCGCAACATCCGCGCCTGCTGATCGAATTGTCGACCACCGACGGCAAGATCAATCACATCCAGGACGGCATCGATCTGAGCTTGCGGATCAAGCCGCAACTGGAGGACGGCATCGTCGCACGCAAGATCGTTTCGTTGCCCTTCATCATGTGCGCCGCGCCGGCCTATTTGCAGCGCGCCGGTTGGCCGCAATCGCCTGACGATCTGCAAAACCATGCGTGCCTGGCGTTTCGGTATCCACTGGACGGGCGCTTTCTGCGCTGGAGTTTTATCCGCGATGGCCAGCGTTACGATGCCGATATCACCGCGACCGCGATCAGCGACGACATCGACGCGCTGACGCAAATGGCAATCCACGGCGCCGGCATCACCCGACTGGCGGAGTTCGTCGCGGCGCCGTATCTGCAAAACGGCCAGCTGCTGCCGTTGTTTGCACAACGCGACGACGCAACTCATGCGGTTGTCGAGCCCATGGAGATTTTCGCCTGCGTGCAGGAGCGCGCGGCGATGACGGCCAAAGTCAGAGCGTTTATCGAGTATTTGACCGAGCACCTGAAACAGCACTGGCCGATGGATTTTTGATACAAGTCGAACTCGCCCAAACGCGCGGAATCAGGCACAGTCGCGCCTCGGTGATCGCTGTACATCCTTCATGGAGAACCAAAACAATAATGCTCACACCTTCACCCCAAACCTTCCGCGGCAGTTGCCTCTGCGGGACCGTCAAATACCAGATCCGCTCACGGCCAAAAGCGCTTTCGCACTGCCATTGCAGCCAATGCCGCAAAAGCCACGGCGCAGCATTTGCCAGCTACGGCAGTGTGATGCGCGGCAACCTGGAACTGTTGCAGGGCGGTGAAGACCTCAAGTCCTACCAGTCTTCAGAATCGGTGGTGCGCCAGTTCTGCTCGCACTGCGGCTCGTCGATGTTCTGGTCGCGGGCACAGGGTGAATTTGCCGAGTGGGTTTCGGTGGCACTGGGCACGCTGGATACGCACTTCACCTCGGACAATCAGAAGCACGTCGAGCTGACGTCTAAGGCGTCGTGGTACGAGATGGCGGATCAACGGCCGAAGAGCCGCGCGTGAAGAGGGTAAACGGTGGTCGGGGTGATGCGACGATTTCAGACGCCCGACGATCTGCTTAACTGAGTGGTTGCAGTTCTTCATTAACGGAGGCCAGCCATGAAATTCAGTCATTCACTCACCGCACTGTTGGTAGTCGCCAGCCTGTTCGGTTGCGCCTCTGAATCCAAGCCCGGCGCAAACGTGACGCTCACCGCCACTCGCCAAAACAGCGGGCAGATCGGCAACGTCACGCTCGCCGACTGGGGCAAGGACACCGGTTTCAGCTTCTTCATCAGCGGCGCACCCAACGGGGCTTCCCTGCCCTTGCGCCTGTACACCTTCGTCAACAACGGCAGCTGCGCACAGCCCGGGCCCGTGGCGTATGCGATGAACGACAAGGTCAATACCGAACGCCAACCGGTGCGTGGTTGGGCCTTCTCAAGAAGCGCGCCGGTGCCGTTGTCGACGTTGCTGGCCGGTGAGTATTACGTGGTGGTGCGCACGGCCGCGAATGATGGGAATGTCGATATTTTCTGCGGGGATATCCGCCAGTAATCAGATCTCAGCGTCTGACAGATTGCTTTCGCGAGCAGGCTCGCTCCCACATTTGATTTGGGGTGTGCCCGGGCTTTGTGTTCGACAGAAATCTGTAGGAGCAAAGCTTGCTCCCACATTTGAGTTGGGTGTACACGGGCTTTGTGTTCGACAGAATATCTGTAGGAGCAAAGCTCGCTCGCGATGGCGACGGCGCAGACAACATCTCCATCGCCTGACACACCGCTTTCGCGAGCAAGCTCGCTCCCACATTTGATTTGGGTGTACACGGGCTTTGTGTTCGACAGAATATCTGTAGGAGCAAAGCTTGCTCGCGAAGGCGTCGGCACAGACAACCTCTCCATCGCCTGACACACCGCTTTCGCGAGCAGGCTCGCTCCCACATTTGATTTGGGGCGTACACGGGCCTTTGTGTCCGACAGAAATCTGTAGGAGCAAAGCTTGCTCGCGAAGGCGTCGGCACAGACAACCTCTCCATCGCCTGACACACCGCTTTCGCGAGCAAGCTCGGCTCCTACAGGATTTGGGATGTAACCGAGATTTTGGGTGCGGCCGAGAACCCTGTGGGAGCGAGCCTGCTCGCGAAGGCGGCGGCACGGTTAGCATCAGCGTGGCAGGCAGTCCGGTTTTACATGCATCACCCTTGATTGGGTATATTCCTCCTCGTGCATTCATCGATGACGAGGTCTGTTTCATGAGCAAGTCGCCCTACGTTCCGCCCAAAGTCTGGAAACACGAAGCACCGTCCGGCGGCCAGTTCGCCAGCATCAATCGACCAACCGCCGGGCCGACTCACGACAAAACCCTGCCGGTCGGTAAGCATCCGTTGCAGCTCTATTCGCTGGCCACGCCCAACGGCGTCAAGGTCACTATCCTGCTCGAAGAGCTGCTGGCATTGGGGCACACCGCTGCCGAATACGACGCTTGGCTGATCCGCATCAACGAGGGCGATCAATTCTCAAGCGGCTTCGTCGAGATCAACCCCAACTCGAAAATCCCCGCCCTGCTCGATCACAGCACCGAGCCGCAGACTCGCGTGTTCGAATCCGGTTCAATCCTGCTCTACCTCGCGGAGAAATTCGGCGCCTTCCTGCCCAAAGATCCGGCTGGGCGCACCGAAACGCTCAACTGGCTGTTCTGGCAAATGGGCGCAGCGCCCTATCTCGGCGGCGGCTTCGGCCATTTCTACGCCTATGCGCCAGAGAAGCTCGAATACCCGATCAACCGCTTCACCATGGAAGCCAAGCGTCAGCTCGACGTGCTCGATCGGCGTCTGGCGGAAAGCCCGTATCTGGCCGGCGACAGTTACACCATCGCCGACATCGCGGTGTGGCCGTGGTACGGCCAACTGGTGCGCAACAACGTTTATTCAGCGGCGGAGTTTCTCGCGGCGCAGGAATACACCCACGTGCAGCGCTGGGCCGAAGAGATCGCCAATCGTCCTGCGGTGATTCGTGGCCTGCGGGTCAATCGCACGTGGGGAGATGAGGGAACTCAGGTGCCTGAGCGCCATCAAGCCGAAGATTTAAGCTGACCCCCTCTCCCCCTCGCTGCCGATCACAATGTTCGTTGATTGGCAGCGACTCCCCGCTTAGCCCCCCGTGTTCTTAAACGCGCCAAATGTGAAAATTTCATTAACTAACTGACTCGTACGGGTTTCTTCGAGCGATTCGATCTGCCAGACTAATGCGAATAATTCCTACACGCAGTCGCAACAGATTCGTTTTTGTATTACTTGGGGAAGCAGATTGATGTCGTTTCACACCAAAAGCCGTCGTACAAACCGTTCACCTAACCTGTTGGCACTCGCCATCTGCATGGCCAGCATCACCAGCGTTTCAGCGGATGAAACGCCTGAAACCAAGCCGAAAGATGACACAGCAGCAACCGTTCTGGAGCTCGGCGCCACCGAAATCGGCGCCACGCAAATGAGCAGCACCACCGAAGGTTCGGGCTCCTACACCACCGGCCCGATGCAGACCGCGACCAAATTGCCACTGACCATGCGCGAAACACCGCAAGCGGTAACCGTCATCACCCGCCAGCGCATGGACGATCAGGCCATGACCAGCGTCAACGACGTGGTCAAAGCGACGCCCGGGTTGTTCCTCAGTCAGTCCAGCGGCCCGGGCCGGCAGACTTACAGCTCGCGCGGTTTTGACATCGACAACATCATGTACGACGGCCTGCCGAGTTCGTACCAACCGTTCTCGATGGCCGTGCAACCGAATCTGGCGATGTTCGACCGCGTGGAAATCATTCGCGGCGCCACCGGTCTCGTCACCGGCGCCGGCAACCCTTCGGCCGCGATCAACATGGTGCGCAAACGCCCGACGGCCGAGCAGCAAGTCACCCTCACCGGCGCCGCTGGCAGTTGGGATGATTATCGCGGCGAGATCGACGCCTCCAGCCCGTTGAACGAGAGCGGCACATTGCGCGGCCGCGTGGTGGGTTCCTATCAGGGCGCCGACAGTTTCCGCGACAAAGAACAAAACGATCACGGCTTGTTCTACGCCATCGGTGAAGCCGACCTGAGCGACAGCACCACCGCATCCCTGGGCTTCTCGCGTCAGAACGAGCAGACCAACTACTTCTGGGGCGGCTTGCCGCTGGGCACCGACGGACACCACCTCGACCTGCCCCGCTCGACCTATCCCGGCACCGACTGGGAAAACAAGAAGCTGCAGATCGACACCGTTTTCGGCGATATCGAGCACCGCTTCAACAACGATTGGCGCCTGCACGTCGCGGGTTCCGCCTCGACGCTGAACGGCGAATTCTCCGGCACCTATCTGTCGCGCTACAGCGGCCCGCTGGAAACCACCGCCTACCAGTCGCACAACACCGACAAACAAAGATCGATCGATGCGTTTGCCAGCGGCCCGTTTGAAGCCTTTGGCCGCACCCACGAACTGGTCGTCGGTGCGAGCAATCGCGTCTACGATGCGACCTCCAAAGAATACGACCCATACACCACCGCCTGGCCGATCGGCGCGCCGAAACCTGATTTCGTGCGCGACAGCAAAACCCGCACCGTCACCACGCAGGACGCGGTTTACCTGACCACGCGCCTGAGCCTCGCCGACCCGCTGACACTGATCCTCGGCAGTCGCCTCGACTGGTACGACTACGATGACCGCAGCGGCGATGGCGACTTTAAAGTCACCCGCAACCTGACGCGCTACGCCGGCCTGATCTACAAACTCGACGATCATCACTCGCTGTACGCCAGCTACACCGACATCTTCAGCCCGCAATCGTCGAAAGACTTGTCCGGCAAAGTGCTCGATCCAATCGTTGGCGAAAACTACGAAGTCGGCATCAAGGGCGAATACTTCAACGGTGCGCTCAACGCCAGCCTGGCGGTGTTCCAGATCGACCAGACCAACCGCGCCACCACCGCCGAAACGCAGTTGGGTTGCCCGGTCATGACCTGTTATCAGGCCTCGGGCAAGGTTCGCAGCCAGGGCGTCGACATGGAATTGCA
This sequence comes from Pseudomonas sp. P1.31, assembly GCF_001269815.1. Taxonomy (NCBI): domain Bacteria; kingdom Pseudomonadati; phylum Pseudomonadota; class Gammaproteobacteria; order Pseudomonadales; family Pseudomonadaceae; genus Pseudomonas; species Pseudomonas sp. P1.31. The sequence goes on from NZ_LHVN01000021.1 coordinate 84,104, forward strand.
AGGTGCGCTGACCGAAAACTGGCAAGTGGGCGCCGGCTACACCTACACCCGCGCGCACTACATCAAAGACGAAAACCCGGCCAACGATAATCAGCAGTTCGACACCGACACGCCGGAGCACCTGTTCAAGGTTTCGACGATGTATCGCTTGCAAGGCCCGCTGGAAAAACTCCGCGTCGGCGGCAGCGTCTACTGGCAGAGCCGCATGTACAACGACGTGCCAGTCGCCAACGGCACCTATCGCGTCGAACAGGGCAGCTATGCCACCGCCGACCTGATGGCCGGTTACGAAGTCAACCAGCACCTCGATCTGCAAGTTAACGCCAACAACATCTTCGACCGCGTCTACTACTCCGCTATCGGCTCCAACACCACGTGGGGCTCCAACGACAACTACGGCGATCCGCGCAGCTACATGCTGACCGCCAAATACAAGTTCTAAAACGACCAACGGCGCCGGGATTTTCTCGGCGCCGTTGCATTTGTTGCGCTGGAGCAATTAGTCATGTCGGCTAATAAGAGATAGTCTTTGACAGATATCTTTTCGAAGCGCCCGCCATGACCGACCCGCAATTCTCAGCTGACATCGACGCGATCAGCAGCATAGACGCCGTGCCGGTAATTCTGAGCATGGTCAAACACCTCACTGGCATGCGCTTCGCGGCAGTTGCCCGCGTCACTGAGCGCAACTGGGTGGCCTGCGCTGTAGACGATTCCATTGATTTCGGCCTGAAACCGGGTGGCGAGTTGGTGCTGGAGTCAACCATCTGTCACGAAATCCGCCAACACCAGCAACCGGTGATCTTCGGTCACGCCAGCACCCACCCGATCTTTTCCACGCACCACACGCCGATAACCTATGGCCTGGAAAGCTACATTTCCATTCCGATCGTCAAAGCCAATGGCGATTTTTTCGGCACGCTGTGCGCCATCGACTCAGTCCCGGCCAATCTCGATGAACCGGCCATCGCGAAAACCCTGACCCTGTTCGCCCAGTTGATCGCCATGAGCCTCGACACGCAAAGTCATCTGGCGGCCACCAAAGTTGAACTGGCCGATGCCAATGAACTTGGCCGATTGCGCGAGCAGTTCATCGCGGTGCTTGGGCATGATCTGCGCACGCCGTTGAGCGCGATTCGCATGAGTGCCGATCTGCTGGAAACCAAGACCGAGGAAAAACGTTCGCTGAATCTGATTTCGGCGATCCGCAACAGCTCGTTGCGCATGGGCGTGCTGATTGAAAACATCCTCGACTTTGCCCGTGGGCGGCTGGGTGGCGGGATTCCGATCCAGCGCAAACTGGTCGATGACCTGCAACAGACGCTGCAACTGACCCTTGAAGAAGTGCAGGCGTCACACCCGCGAGCGACGTTCACGCACACGCTGAACGTGCCGAGCGGCGTGTATTGCGATGCGCTGCGCATCAGCCAGTTACTGTCCAATCTTCTGGGTAATGCGGCCACTCACGGTTCGGTTCACGCGCCGATTGTCTTGAACGCCTACGCGGAAAACGATGAAATCGTGATCTCGCTGACCAACCAGGGCACGCCGATTTCGGCGCAATTGATGCCGCTGCTGTTCGAACCGTTTTCCCGTTCTGAAGCCGGCCATCGCAAAGAAGGTTTGGGGTTGGGGCTGTATATCGCGGCGCAGATTGCCACGGCGCACAACGGCACGTTGAGCGTGACTTCAGACGCCGAGTCGGGAACACGCTTTGTCGCGCGGTTCCCAGCTCAGTTCAAGTGGGTTTGAGACGTCGTCCCTTACGCCGTCTGCCGGCGCATCGCCAGAATCGCCGCCCCGAAACCAATGAACGTCGTCCCCACCACCCGGCTAACCCACCGTGACAGCGCGGGCCGGGTCAGTACGCCTTTGGCGCGTGACGCCAACGCCGCGTAGACGCTGAGCGACGATACCGAAAGCGCCATGAAGATCGAGGTCAGGATGAAAAACTGCGGCAGCAGCGCCGCGTCCTGATCGATGAACTGCGGGAACAGTGCGGTGAAAAACATCGTCGCTTTCGGGTTGGTCACTGCGGTGAGGAATGCCGATTTGAACAGCTTGCCGCGACTCGGGCGGTTTTTGCTGGTATCGCCGTCACTGCCAACTGCGAGCATTGGGCCCTTTTTCAGCAGTTGCTTGACCCCGAGGTAGAACAGATAGCCGGCGCCGAGAATCTTCACTGCGTTGAAGAGCATCTCAGAACTGGCGAGCAAGGCGCCGAGGCCCAGCATCGCGGCGGCGGACAGGCAGAACAGGCCGCTGGCGTTGCCCAGGGAAGACCAAATCGTGCTGCGCTGTCCGTGGGCCAGGCTGTTGTTGATGGCCATCAACGTCGCAGGGCCAGGGCTGGCAATTGCGATGGCGCCGACCAGGGTGAAGGTCAGAATCGAGTGAGAATCCATTTTCAGTGCTCGCGACAGGTGGGTGTCGGCATGTTACAGCAGCCAATCCGCCACACAACCTCAGGCCAATCATAGAACCTGTGGCGAGGGGATTTATCCCCGCTGGGGCGCGCAGCGGCCCTTTCTTTTGAATCTAAAGAGGGGCTGCTTCGCAGCCCATCGGGGATAAATCCCCTCGCCACAATGACCTCACATGCCACAGAGGTTTTTCTCATGAAAGATTTCGTAGAGGCAAAAAAAACCCCGCAACCCAATAAAGGCGCGGGGCAAAGAATTGGTTGGTTGCGGCCAACCAAAGGAGCTCTTTCAGATACGTGTTCGCACAGTCTTCAGATGCAATCCTGTGCAGCACGTTCAAAACTGGAGGGCAGCAAGTTCGAGGCGAGCAAGTGTCGTTCATAGATAAACACCTTGCCGCCAGTGCCGGCCTTGTAAGCCTCCAGCACGTTGTCGGCGGAAATCTTGCTCGGCACCACGATCCGGTAGCTGCGCTGGGTTTGCGAAACAGTCGGGCTGAGCGCATCGCCCTGCAACTTCGGCACCACGCAATCGGCGTATTGCGCCGGGGTCTTGCTGGTCTGCAGGGTCAGGCTCGGCGTGTTCGGGGCGGAAGCACAGCCGCCGAGCAACAAGGAAGCAACCACCAGAACAGGCGCAAATAAAGGACGCATCGGGTTCAATCCTGAAAATAAAAGGTTCGGTTTAACCGGCAATGGTTCAGCCTCACGGAGCCGCCATGGCCATTTATGTGTTGGGTTCAGCTCGCGGCGACCAGGGCCTTGAGCGAAGCGTCGAACTGCTTCAACGCATTCAGTTGCAGGTCACGCTGCTTGTCGATCTGCGCAGCAACAGCAGGCGCTGCCTGGTTATGCACCCAGACCGATGGCAAATTTTTCTCCACCGCGCCTTCGGCCTTGCCGATGTATTGCAGATTGGCGTCGTAGAATTTCGCGGTAAAACGCGCTTCAACCAGGCTATTACGCTGAGTCAGCAAGCGATTGAACGTGTCGAGCTTGACCACCACGTCCGGATGCGCCTGAATCAAGGCATCGAGATTGTCGTAAACGGTCACCGACAAAAACTGCTGCTGCAATGAACTGATCAACCAGTCGACCGCCAACTCCGGATCGGAACTGGCGACAAACGCTTCACGAATCCGCGAGTCCAGCGCGTCTTTTGCGCCGTTCGCCGCCATGTCGTGGTAACGCTCCAGATATTGCAGGTTTTCCAAAGTGTTTTCGCTGTACAACACGCCGACCGTTTGCGTGTGTTTCAACGCCGCACTGCTGGCCGTAATGGGTTGCAAGTGACACGACCGGGCGTCGTCTGCGTAGGTCGGTGCAGCGGCAACCGCCCCGCCCATCAGCAGGGCGACCATGGCCAGTCGAGTCAATGTGTTCATCGCGCAAATTCCTTGAGCAGCGTGTTCGATGGGGGCAATTTTCCGCCTAACGCCGCTAAAGCAGAACTTCCGTTTCGTGATGATCACTATTACTTCCAGCGATAGTTGCGCGCCGTGTAGATTGATACACACTCAATTCCAACGAAAAATAATCACAGAGGATCTTTCCTTGAGAACGTTTGATCTGATCCGCGACGCCGTACTGCCCGACTTCCGTGATCGGGTGGCCGAATACCTTGTCCAGTACGAAAGCGTCCTGCTCGACAAAGACATCCACGACCCACAGCTCATTCTCGACACCGCCAATCAACTGCGGGGCTACCTGCGTGGGCTGAACACCACGCGGGTGTTAGGCATGGCCTATTGGGAAGAACTGGATCGACGGGTGGTGGACACCTGGCTCGCGCCGCAGCCATGACCGAACGCCCGACGCGCGACGGCTCACACCGTCCGCGGCCGGGCCGACACCAGTGGTCTGCGCGGCAACGCGCCCCCTGCGAAAAATCCGCCCAAACGCTTACAATCGCCGGTCTTAATGCCCAATAGACAGGCTCGCTCAGAAATGCCGCTCGACCCTATTACAATGCTGACCATCTCGATTGCGCTTGCAGCCGCCGCGGCGCTGTATCTGGCAATCGAGTGGCGCAGCATTCGCGAGCCTTCCCTGCTGTTCTGGAGCGCCGGTTTCGCCACGATCACCGTCGGTTCCACCCTCGCCTTGCTACGCAGCAGCGGTTTTTTGCTGATCGGCATCTGGTTCGCCAACGGTCTGCTGGTGACCGCACACTTTCTGTTCCTGCTCGGTGTCGCGCGCTTCACGCAGACGCGCCTGTCGAGTGCCTGGTACCTGATTTTCGTCACCTGGCTGGTGATGTTGCTGCTGCCGGACGGGCCGCTGTGGTCGAAAGTCATGCTCGCGGCCAACTCGCTGCTGGTGGCGCTGGCAACGCTCAAAGGCAGTTTTCTGCTGCGCCCGCACGGTAAATCCCTGAGCGTCGGCGCCGTGCAACTACGCTACGTGTTGCTGGTGCACGGCGCTTTTTATATCGCCAAGGCGCTGACCGTGGTCATCCCCGGCACGCTGATTGATCTGGCAGCGTTTCGTGGCGAGATCATCCAGATTTCACTGGTCGAAGGCGCGATGGCGATCATGCTGATTGCGCTGTCGATGACCGGCACCGAGCGCTATCGCCGCGAAAAAGAGATCGCCCGCCTCGCCGAGCGCGACCCGCTGACCGCCCTCTACAACCGCCGCGCCCTGGAAAAACGTGCGCCGCGCTTGCTCGCCGATGTCTCGGCTGAACGTCCCGGCGCCCTGCTGCTGATCGATATCGACAACTTCAAACTGGTCAACGACCAGTACGGCCATATCGCCGGCGACCGCTTGCTGATCGCCTTGAGCGAGATGATTCGTTCGCTGCTGCCACGCAATGCGCTGACAGCTCGATTGGGTGGCGACGAGTTCGTCATCCTGCTCAACGGCGCCACAAGCGAGCGCATCGTCGAACTCGGCAACGTGCTGCGCGAGCAGTTTCTCGGCACCACTGCGCAGACATTCCCCACCACCGAACCCGTCACCTTGAGCCTCGGCGCCACCCTGTTCGAGGTGCCACCGGCCAGTCTGGCGGCGCTGATCGAACAAGGCGACACCGCGCTTTATGAATCCAAACGCGGTGGCCGCAACCGCATTCGCCTCACCGGGCTCCCACTTTCAGGATGAAATCAACATGACCAGCCTCGACACTGCTTTGCAAGACAGCGCCGCGCCAGAAGGCGTTTGCTATGGCTGCGGCGGCAGCAACCCGCACGGTCTGCACATCAAAAGCTACTGGCATGAAGACGGCGTGCACGTCCTCGCCGACCACGTGCCGGACGCCAAATACTGCGGCTGGCCGGATCTGGTCTACGGCGGCTTGATCGCGATGCTGGTCGACTGCCACTCCAACTGGACGGCGATGGCCTACCACTACCGCGCCGAGAGTCGCGAGCCGGGCAGCCTGCCGCGTATCGATTGCGTCACGGGCAATCTGGGCATCAAATTCATCAAGCCGACGCCGATGGGTGTGCCGCTGACCTTGCGCGCCAGAGTTGAAGGAGAAGTCGGGCGCAAGTCGCGGGTGATCTGCGAAGTGTTTGCCGGTGATGTGCTGACAGCGGTGGGTGATTCGGTGTTTGTGCGCGTTGATACGGGATCATTGGCGGATGCAGCGCACGGACGTTAAGGTAATTTGAACTCAAAACTTTCATCAAGGATTGTGAATGTCGCTTATCTCGCAACGTGTCGAAATGGCCCGCAATGGCAGCAACGATAAAGTCATCTGCCGCATGGCTTCGGGCTGGGCAGTCATGGGCGATGTGCAGTTTCTGCCGGGTTATTGCCTGCTGCTGCCCGACCCGGTGGTGCCGAGTTTGAATGATCTGGACGCGGAGGCCCGGGCGGTTTACCTGCTCGACATGGCGCGCCTTGGGGATGTGGTTTTGGCGGTGACCGGTGCGCTGCGCATGAATTATGAAATTCTGGGTAATTCAGAGCCAGAGCTGCATTGCCATTTGTTTCCCCGTTACGCCACGGAACCAGACGACAAACGCAAAATGCCTGCGTGGTTTTATGACTGGAAGACAGCGGTGCCTTATGCGGAGGAAGTGCATGGGGAACTGCGGATGAGGATTGCGCAGATGCTGGAGCCCCTCACCCTAGCCCTCTCCCAGAGGTAGAGGGGACTGATTGGGGGATGCTGATGAGGTTCGCCGACCTGAAAGTGCTTTGCCGAATCCAGAATCGACTCGGTCTTCTGAAAGTGCTTCACCGAATCCATAATCGACCCGGTCGTTCAGGTCGATGTATGACGCAAGACACCTCGGTCGGCCCCCTCTCCCTCCGGGAGAGGGCTGGGCGGGCGGCGTTCCGATGAGGGTATCGCTTAACGAGCCTGAAAATCAGCCCGAGCCGAATGCAATTTCTTATAGCTCTCAATCAAGCGCAAATGCCGATCCAGCCCTTCCAGCTTCATGCTGGTCGGCGTCAAACCGTAGAACCGCACGCTGCCATTCACCGAGCCAATCGCCGCATCCATCCGCTCGTCACCGAACATCCGGCGGAAGTTGGCTTCGTAGTCTTCCAGCAGCAAATCCTCATCCAGTTCCATCTCCAACACCACGTTCACCGCTTGATAAAACAAGCCGCGCTCAACCGTGTTGTCGTTATATTGCAGGAACGCTTCAACCAGATCCTTGGCCTGTTCAAACTTCTGCAATGCGAGATAAATCAGCAGACGGAGCTCCAGAATCGTCAACTTGCCCCACGGCGTGTTGTCGTCGAATTCGATGCCGATCAGCGTGGTGATTTCGGTGTAATCGTCCTGCTCGCTGTTTTCCAGGCCCTGGGCGAGGTTGCGCAGGCCGACTTTGCTCAAGCTGTGCAGGTTGAGGATGTCGGCGCGGAATTGCAGGGCTTTGTTGGTGTTGTCCCAGATCAGGTCTTCGATCGGGTAGATCTCCGAATAGTCCGGCACAAGGATGCGGCACGCCTTGGCGCCGATGTGCTCGTAGACCGCCATGTAGACTTCTTTGCCCATGTCTTCGAGGATGCCGAACAGCGTCGCGGCCTCTTCGGCGTTGGAATTTTCGCCTTGTCCGGAGAAGTCCCACTCGACGAATTCGAAATCCGGCTTGGCACTGAAGAAGCGCCACGACACCACACCGCTGGAGTCGATGAAGTGTTCAACGAAGTTGTTCGGCTCGGTCACCGCTTGCCCGGAGAACGTCGGCTGCGGCAAGTCGTTCAAGCCTTCAAAACTGCGACCCTGGAGCAATTCAGTCAGGCTGCGTTCCAGCGCCACTTCCAGGCTCGGGTGCGCGCCGAACGAGGCGAACACGCCGCCGGTGCGCGGGTTCATCAGGGTCACGCACATCACCGGGAATTCACCGCCCAGCGACGCGTCCTTGACCAGCACCGGGAAGCCCTGCTCTTCCAGACCTTTGATGCCGGCGAGGATGCTCGGGTATTTCTCCAGCACTTCCTGCGGCACGTCCGGGAGGGCCATTTCGCCTTCGAGAATTTCGCGTTTCACCGCGCGTTCGAAGATTTCCGACAGGCACTGCACCTGCGCTTCGGCGAGCGTGTTGCCCGCGCTCATGCCGTTGCTGAGGTAGAGGTTTTCGATCAGGTTCGACGGGAAGTACACCACTTCGTCATCGGACTGGCGCACAAACGGCAACGAGCAGATGCCGCGCTGAGTGTTGCCGGAGTTGGTGTCGTACAGGTGCGAACCGCGCAGTTCGCCGTCGCGGTTGTAAATGCCGAGGGTGTACTCGTCGAGGATTTCAGTCGGTAGTTCGTCTTTCGCGCCGGGCTTGAACCATTGCTCGTCCGGGAAGTGCACGAACTCAGCGTTGGCGATTTCTTCGCCCCAGAACTGGTCGTTGTAGAAGAAGTTGCAGTTCAGCCGCTCGATGAACTCGCCCAATGCCGACGCCAGCGCGCCTTCTTTGGTCGCGCCCTTGCCGTTGGTGAAGCACATCGGCGAATGCGCGTCGCGGATGTGCAGCGACCAGACGTTCGGCACGATATTGCGCCACGAAGCGATTTCGATCTTCATGCCGAGGTCGGCAAGGATGCCGGACATGTTGGCGATGGTCTGCTCCAGCGGCAGATCCTTGCCCGCGATGTAGGTGCCAGCCTCAGACGTGGAAACCGGCATCAACAAGGCTTGCGCATCGGCATCGAGGTTGTCGACTTCTTCGATGATGAACTCGGGGCCGGTCTGCACGACCTTCTTCACCGTGCAGCGATCGATCGAACGGAGGATGCCCAAGCGATCCTTGTCGGAAATGTCCGCTGGCAGTTCGACCTGAATCTTGAAGATCTGGTTGTAGCGGTTTTCCGGGTCGACGATGTTGTTCTGCGACAGGCGAATATTTTCCGTGGGGATGTTGCGGGTGTCGCAGTACAACTTCACAAAGTAAGCCGCACACAACGCCGACGAAGCCAGAAAGTAGTCGAACGGTCCCGGTGCCGAGCCATCGCCTTTGTAGCGAATCGGCTGATCGGCGATCACCGTGAAGTCGTCGAACTTGGCTTCAAGTCGAAGGTTGTCGAGAAAATTGACCTTGATTTCCATGCGGGATTACCAGAATACGGCTAAACGAATGGCCGCCATTATCCGGTTTTTGCGCGGGAAGTCTTGCGGTTTCGGGAATGGCCGATGACGGGGGCTGCCGTTATTTCGCCAACAGCTCGCGCACCCGCCCACCCAGCGCATCGACGGCAAACGGCTTGGTCAGCACGTGCATGCCGTCCTCAAGCTGACCGCCGCCAAACACTGCGCTCTCGGCATAACCGGTGATAAACAGGGTCTTCAGCTGCGGGCGCAATTGCAGCCCCGCTTCGGCCAGTTGCCGGCCGTTCATGCCGCCCGGCAGGCCGACATCGGTGACCAGCAAATCAATGTGCACATCGGAGCGCAACAGCTTCAGCCCGGCGACGCTGTCGGCGGCTTCGATCACCGTGTAACCGAGTTCGCCCAGCACGTCCGCCAGCAGCATGCGCACGGTCGGCTCGTCGTCGACCAGCAATAGGGTCTCGCCCAGTTGCGAGGCCGCGACGGACTCATCGGCAGGGTCATGTTCGTCCTGGCTGGCCTCGACATGATGGCGCGGCAGGTAAATCGACACCTGCGTGCCCTCACCCACCGTCGATTGAATCTGCACTTGCCCGCCGGATTGCTGAGCAAACCCGTAGATCATCGACAGCCCGAGGCCAGTGCCCTGGCCGATCGGTTTGGTGGTGAAAAACGGTTCGAACACATGCGCCATGACGTCCGGCGACATGCCGGTGCCGGTGTCACGAACGCTGACACAGAGGTAATCGCCTTCGGGCAGATCAATGCCGCGCGCTGCCTCGCGATTCATCCACTGATTGGTGGTTTCCAGGGTGATGCGACCGCCATCGGGCATGGCATCGCGGGCGTTCAGGCAGAGGTTGAGCAGCGCGTTTTCCAGCTGACTCTTGTCGACAAACGCCGGCCACAGCTCCGAGCTGCCGAGCGTCTCGACGACAATGCCCGGCCCGGCGGTACGCTGGATCAGCTCGGCCATGCCGTACATCAGCGTGTTGACGTTGGTGGCGTGCGGTTCGAGGGTTTGCCGGCGCGAGAATGCCAGCAGGCGATGGGTCAGCGATGCCGCACGTTTCGCCGCGCTTTGGGCGGCGACCATGTACCTGTCGACTTCGCTCAGGCGCCCTTGGCCGATGCGCCGGCTCATCAGCTCAAGCGCACCGGAAATACTGGTCAGCAGGTTGTTGAAATCGTGGGCGAGGCCCCCGGTCAGTTGCCCCACCGCTTCCATTTTCTGCGATTGGCGCAGTTTCTCTTCGGCCTGCATCAATTCGGCGGTGCGCTCGGCAACGCGCTGTTCGAGGGTCTCGTTGAGTTCGCGCAAACGCGCGGCGGTCTGCCGTTGCTGCTCTTCGACTTCGCGCAACGCCTCTTCGGCGATGGTGCGTTCGAGCAAATCAGCGGCCTGACGCGCGAGAATGTCCAGCAGGCGCAAATCGCGCTCGGAGGGATGGTGCGGTTTGTTCCAGTGCGTCGAGATCATGCCGAGCAGATGGCCATCGCGCGACATCAACGGCGTGGTCTGCGACGAACGGATACCGGTGCGGCGGAATGCGAGCAGGTCTTCGGTGCCGGCAATGTCGGCCCATTGTTCGAAATCGGGAATGATCGCGCGCTGGCCGAGTTTCAGCGCCAAGGTGCAACTGCTATAGGCCGCCGGGCTGACGTAATGCCAAAAACCGACCGCCTCGGCCGGCAGGCCATGGGCGTACAACAATTGCAGCTCGCCACCATGGCCGGCGCCGTGTTCCGGCGTACAGAGCAATTGCATCGTGCCGAACTGTGAACCGGTGATGAACACCGCCGCATCGACGATTTTGCCGTAGAGCGCTTCGCGATCCTGCTCGCCGATCAGGCTGACGCTGATGCTGTGCAGCAGTTCGATATCCGACAGCGCGGTTTGCGCCGCCGAAACATTGCCAGGAGCCAGGTCTGGAGGAAAAGCGGCGTAAAGGCCAGTCATGAGAGGCTCCCGAGAGCTGCAGATAATCGGGCGGCAGGTTACCAGCTAACGTCGGATTAAGGGATGCGACGTGCTGGCGCGCCGCCATCATCCGACGAGCAGCGCTTCATGGAACTCGATCGACGGGATCGCCACCTCGGCGCGGCGACTGTCGAGCCAGCCTCGGGTTTTGCCGACATCGAAGATTTGCCCCTGCTCAATCAGGATCAGCAAGAGTTCGTCGGCCACGCGATAGCGCCCGCAGTCCGGACAATCGCGTTCTTCCCATGGGCCTTGGCAATGAATGCGCTCAGCGCCCCCCGCACAAATCAGACAACTCATGACAGACACCTTTTTATAGTTTTCAACCGACCCGTCGTATGGCCGGTTTTGTGGTTGTCTGGTCGACTCGATGGAGGGGATGAAAGTTCTCGGGGCTGACGTTTTCAGAACAGACAGGTCGCATCTGCCAGTATCTGGCCAGCCAATACGCCCTCAAGAAGACTTGATCGGCCGCACTTTGCCGCTGAAGACTTTGAAGCCAAAGATGTTGTAAACCAGGGTCACCGGGATCAGCACGGCGAAACCAATCAACATGAACAGTTGGCTTTTCGGGCTGGACGTGGCGGCTTTCAAGGTCAGATCCGGCGGTACGATCAGCGGAAACAACGCAACCAGCATCAGCGCGAATGCCAGCACAAACACGCCCAGCGCGGCGAACAGCGGAACGCCATCGAAGCGGCTGCGAAACCCCGACCAGAACACCGCTGAAAGAATGGCGAGCACGGTCAGCGTCGGCGCCCAGACGCGAATATCGGTCAGGCGTTGCATGTATTGGGCCTGCAACGTTGCCGTCCATATCACCAACACGATCAACAGCATCACAGTGATCAGCGCCAGCACCCGCGCCTGGCGTGCGCAGCGCCGCTGCAAGTCGTCGACGGTTCGCCAATACAGCCAGCAAGCGCCGAGCCACGTGTAGCCGAGCACCAACACCACGCCGCAGAACAGCGGAAACGCCCCCAGCCATTCCACACCGCTGCCGGTGTAGTGACTGCCCTGATGCGGCACGCCTTGCACCAGCGTTCCCAACACCACGCCCTGAATCGCGCCCGCCAGCAAAGAACCGCACAACAGCGCGCCATCGACCCAACGCTTGATCGCTTCGTTGGGCGAGTGGTCGCGAAATTCCAGCGCCACCGCGCGCAGAATCAGCGCGAGGAACATAAGGATAAAAGGCAGATAAAGCGCCGGCAGCAAAATCGCGTAGGCCAGCGGAAACAGCGCGAGCAGCCCGCCGCCGCCCAGCACCAGCCAGGTTTCATTGGCATCCCAGATCGGCAGAATGGTTACCGCCATGGCGCGGCGGTGCTGGCTGTTTTCGGTCAAGCCGAGCAGCACACCGACGCCCAGATCCGTGCCATCGAGCAGCACGTAATTCATCACCGAGAAGGCCAGAGCGCCCGCGCACAGCAGCGTGATCCAGTCGGTGTCCATCAGGAATGCCCCGTTTCATCGGCCAGCGTCGGCTGCGGCCCGGACTCGTCCTGCTTTGGCGGCTCGCGCAATAAACGCAGCAACACCCACAGGCCGATGCCAAAAATCAGCAGATAAAACAGCAGAATCAGCCAGGTCGAAGCCAGCACTTGCGCGCGGGACACCGAGGACAGGCTGTCGGCCGTACGCACCAAGCCGTAGACGGTAAACGGCTGGCGACCCACCTCGGTGACAACCCAGCCGCTGAGCATCGCGACAAAACCCGCCGGCGCCATGCACACGCTGGCCCATAACCAGCCGCGCGACGTGTACAGGCTCTTACGACGACGGAGAAACAGGCTGACCACGCCCTGCCCCAGCATCAAAACGCCCAGTCCGACCATCAGCCGAAACGCAAAAAACACCGGCGCCACGGGCGGAATGTCCTGCGCGGGAAATTCATCGAGGGCGGCGATGGTGCCGCTGAGATCGTGGGTCAGGTACAACGAAGCCACTCGCGGAATCGCCACTTCCCAGTGATTGTGCCGTTGCGCCATGTCGGGCCACGCGAACAGCCGCAACGGTTCGCCCGCGCCCTCGGCTGGACGCGTCCACGAACCTTCAATGGCGGCGACTTTCTGCGGCTGCACTTTCAAACTGTGCTGGCCATGCAGATCGCCGACCACCATCTGCACCGGCATCAGCACGACGAGCAGCCACAGCGCCATGGAAAATCCCAAACGCGCCCGTGGATTGTCGGCGTTTTTGAGCAATTGCCAGGCACTGATGCCGGCCACCAGCGTCGCGGTGCCGAGCAACGCTGCCAGCGTCATATGCACCAGCCGATAGGGAAACGATGGATTGAAAATGATCGCCCACCAGTCTTCGGCGAAAAAACGGCCGTCGGCGGCAATCGAATACCCCGCCGGCGTGTGCATCCAGGAATTCGCCGAGAGAATCCAGAACGCGCTGATCAGCGAGCCCACCGCCACCGCGCAGGTGGCGAAAAAATGCAGGCGCGGGCCGACCTTCTTCATGCCGAACAGCATGATGCCGAGGAAACCCGCTTCGAGAAAAAACGCCGCCGACACTTCGTAAAACATCAGCGGGCCGAGAATATCGCCCGCCTGAACCGCCAGCCGCGACCAGTTGAGGCCGAACTGATACTCCAGAATCAGCCCCGAGGCAGTGCCCACCGCGACATTCAGGGCAAATACTTTCAGCCAATAGCGGTAAACATCGAGATAAATCTGCCGTCCGCTCTTTAGCCAAAGCGCCTCGAGCACCAGCAGAAAATTGGCCAGGCCGATGGTGAACGCGGCCAGCACGATGTGAAAACTGATGGTGATCGCAAACTGGCTGCGCGCCGCCATCAGCGCTGAGTCGAGCGAGTCCATGGCATCACTCAACCGTTGCCGATTTTATCTGCGCGCTTGATCGGGATGCGTGAACACGCTGCCCGCATCGCGCACCAACTGACGCCATTCGGCGCTGGTGATCAGCCCTTGCTCCTCCATGTCATCGGCGGCTTTGAGCAACTCGTCATATTGTTCTTCCGGATCCAGGCGCTTTTGCGATTGCGTCGCCAGTTTGCGCCATGCCGCCAGTGATTCTTTCTTCCGCTGATCGAACATAGGGGATTTCTCATCGAGGGCTTCACCGATAGAGATAAGTCCTTCCTGCGTCGTTCAGCGCGGGCGACGGATGGAGGGTGTTTATGCCGGTTGCGGATTCTCCTGAAAGAATCGCTTGGGCAGCACTGCCGGGCACAGATGGATGATCGACATGCGCACCACGTGATTGAGCATCACGAACGCCGGGTCGAGTTTGAGCAGCAACGCCGCTGCCGTCATCACCTCGACGCCGCCCGGCACCCACGACATGAACAGTGCGAGAAACGGCTTGCCGGTGAACTGGCTGAACGCGAAGGCAATCGCCAGCGTCGAGCAGAACGTCAGCGCGGTGACCACCAGCCCGGCGCGGATGTAGCGGACGAAATCCTTGAGGGTGATGTCTTTGAGACGGATACCGATCAGGCCGCCGAGCAGGATCAGCGCGACAATCGCCAGTGGCTCGGGCACCTGCAAATCGGCGTGAAAACCGACGTTGGCCGCCGCTGTGCAGAGCAAACCGGTGAGCATGTACGGCGCGGGGACATCGAAGCGTTCCAGCAGATACCCGGCGATTACTGCCGCCAGCGCGGGCGGGATCACCCGCAGGTAATCGTCCAGCGCGCCCAGAGTCGGTGCCGTGTTGTCTGCATGACCGCCCGCGATGACCGTCACCACCAGCAACAACGCGAGCAACCGCACGATGTGCACAAAGGCGATCCGCCCCGAGGCCGGGCCCTCCGCGCTGGTGACCGTCATCACCGCCGCCATTGCGCCTGGTATCGAACCGAGCAGGCTTTCCACATGACCCCAGCGTTCCATGCGCCGCAGCCAGTTGTAGCCGACGACGATTTGCGCGGTCATGCAGATCAGCAGGCCGAGCAGAATGCTGAAATCGCTGAGCTCGCCGAGCATTGAAGCGGTGACGATCGATCCCACACTGACGCCGAGCAACAACTGCACGGCGGCCACGAACGGGTAAGGCATACGCATGCGCACGCCGATTTTGCTTAACGCGGTGACCAGGCAGATCGCGCCGATCAGCTCGCCCAGCGGCAGGCCGGTCAGGTAACCAAGCCATGCGCCGAGCGCGGCCACGGGGATCGGGATGAGGCTTTCGAGCAGAGTCTTCATTGAATATCCATGTAGTTCTGAAGGCGATGTTGAGAAGCCGCAGGAATTTTCAGAAATATTTTTAAACATTTTTATAAGATGAACGCTGCACGGATCCAATACCGATTTCCGACCGATTGATACCCAAGGATGAACATGCTCGATCTGCGCCGCCTGCGTTACTTCCTGATCGTCAGCGACGAATTGCACTTCGGCCGCGCCGCCGCACGTCTGCACATCGCCCAGCCACCCCTGACCCGGCAGATTTCGGCACTGGAAAAAGAGCTGGGGTTTCAGCTGTTTGATCGCAGTAGCCGCAATGTCACGCTCACTGCAGAGGGTCGGCATTTTTTACCGCACGCGCGAGCGCTGCTGGAGAAGGTGGAAATGACGGAAGGCATTACGCGTAAGCTGGCGACTGGGTCTGCCGGGCATTTGGCGGTGGGGTATGCGAGCTCGATTGCGTTGTCGGATGTGTTTAGCGAGACGCTTAAGCGGTTTTGTTCTTTGTATCCGGATGTGCAGGTGACGGTGGATGAAGGGGCTTCGAATCATCAGTGTGCGCAGTTGATTGAGGGGCGGCTGGATATTGGGCTGAGTCGTTTGTTGCCGGTTGGCGAGGATGCGCGGGTTCAGGCGATCTGTTTGGGCAATGAACCGTTGGTGGCGGCGGTAGCAAGCGATAGCGCGCTGGCCTCGCGGGATCGGGTGACGTTGGCGGAGCTGAGCGCTTATCCGTTGATTGCGTTCCCGCAGGATTATGGTTCGGGGTTGAATGACATCGTTGAAGCGCTTTTTCGCCTGCATGGGCTGACGCCGATCGCTGGCCCGACGGGCAAACAGATCACCTCGATTATTGCGTTGGTCGCGGCTGGTCGAGGGGTTGCGGTGGTGCCTGAATGTGCGCGGGCGCTGGTTAAGCGTGGCGTGGTTTATCGGCCGCTAGCCGAGCCAGGTGCCGTAGCGCCGCTGTTGCTGCTGACGCGCAAGCACGAACGCAGTGCGCGGGTGCGGGCGTTTGTCGAAGTGATCAAACAGACAACACCAAACTGTAGGAGCTGAGCTTGCTCGCGATGGCGGAATCTCTGTTCCGAAGATGTTGCCTGACCCACCGCCTTCGCGAGCAAGCTCAGCTCCTACAAGGATTTGAGGGGTGTTCGTGGATTTGTGTACGGCGCAAAACCCTGTAGGAATGAGCTTGCTCGCGAAAGCGGAATGTCTGTGCCGAAGATGTTGCCTTACCCACCGCCTTCGCGAGCAAGCTCGCTCCCACAGGGTTTTGTGGGGTGTTCGGGATCTTCGGTACGACCGAGCCCCCTGTAGGAGCTGAGCTTGCTCGCGAAAGCGGTGGATCTGTACCGGAGATGGTGACTGACCCAAAGCAATCGCCAGCAGGCTAGCTCCCACAGGGATTGTGGGGTGTTCGGGATCTTCGGTACGACCGAGCCCCCTGTAGGAGCTGAGCTTGCTCGCGAAAGCGGTGGATCTGTACCGGAGAGGGTGACTGACCCACCGCTTTCGCGAGCAAGCTCAGCTCCCACAAAGATTTGTGGGGTGTTCGGGGATTTGTGTACGACCGAGCCCCTGTGGGAGCCGGGCTTGCCCGCGAAGGCGGCGGTGGGTTCAACATCGCACCCGGCTGCGTATCAGAATTTTTCGGCCACACGCCGATACGGATAATTCGGATCCTTGTACTTGCCCGCCTTCTGCCGCTTCGGCAGTTCGACCTTCTCGCGCTTCACATCCTCATAAGGAATGCGACTCAGCACATCAGTGATGATATTCAGCCGAGCCCGACGCTTGTCATTCGAATCCGCCACCAGCCAAGGCGCATGTTCGGTATCGGAATGTTTGAACATCTCATCCCGCGCCCGCGAGTAGTCGTACCAGCGGCTGTAGGATTTCAGATCCATCGGCGTCAGTTTCCAGATCTTGCGACCGTCATTGATCCGCGCTTCCAGCCGCCGCGTCTGCTCTTCCGGGCTCACTTCCAGCCAATACTTCAGCAAAATCACCCCGGACTGCACGATCGCATGCTCAACCCACGGGATCGACTTGAGAAACTTGTCCGCCTGCTCATCCGTGCAAAAGCCCATCACCCGCTCGACACCGGCGCGGTTGTACCAACTGCGGTCGAAGATCACCACTTCCCCCGCCGCCGGCAGATACGGCAAATAACGCTGCACATGCATCTGACTCTTCTCGCGATCGGTCGGCGCCGGCAGCGCCACCACGCGGAAAACCCGCGGGCTCACACGCTCAGTCAGCGCCTTGATCGTACCGCCCTTCCCCGCACCATCACGGCCCTCAAAAACAATACAAACCTTGACGCCCTCGGCGATCACCCACTCCTGCAACTTGACCAGCTCTACGTGCAGTTTGCGCAGTTGCTCAAGGTAATCCTTGGTTTTCAGCTTCGGACTTTCAGGCGCCTTGGCGTCCTTCTTTTTGTCTTTTGCCATGACCCGGCCCTCTCGAATGAATGCAGAAACAGAATGTTTATTGACGACACACACCAGACACGTGAGGTTAGTTCATGACCTGCTGTTTGCCATCGCCGGGTAAAAAGCAAAATTGCCATGTGTTTCCTTCGTTCTTTCCTGCGTCGCACTGTTCATTCATTGCCCGCCCTTGCCTGTCTGGAGTTTTTCGATGCCGTCGCCAAAATCCCTGCCCACTGCCCTGCTGGGCCTGGCCCTTGCCTGCCCGGCAATGGCCGAGACTCAAGGTCTGGAACTGGGGCAAGTGCTGATTTCGGCCGATGAGCAACGCGGTTCGGATGCGTCGGTTGAAGAAGCCAAAGAGCGCCTCGAGCAAGTGCCCGGCGGCACCAACGTGGTCGATATGCGCCAACCGTTGCAGGGCCGCGTCTCGAGTAATCAGGATGTGCTGGCCTATCAACCGGGCGTTTACGCGCAGTCGGCGGGCAACGAAGGCGTGAAGATTTCCGTGCGTGGTTCGGGCATCAATCGCGCGCCGGGCGCCCACGCCTCGGGCCTTTACACCATGCTCGACGGCCTGCCGCTGACCGGCCCCGGCGGTACGCCTTACGAATTGCTCGAACCGCTGTGGGTCGATCACGTTGAAGTGCTGCGCGGCACCAACGGTTTCGACCGTGGCTCACTGGCCCTCGGCGGCGCCATCGATTACGTCAGCCACACCGGCTACAACGCGCCGAAACTGCAAGTGCGCTACGCCACTGGCAGCCACGGCTATCAGCAGCGTCAGGTCAGTTCCGGGCAAGTGCTCGGCGACTTCGACTACTACGTGTCGCTGACCGATTCCAACGCCGACGGCTATCAGGATCACACCGCCAGCGAAAGCAAAGGCGTGATCGCCAACTTCGGTTATCGCTTCAACCCGAACCTGGAAACGCGCTTCTACATTCGCTACCGCGAAACCGACAACGACCTCGCCGGCCGCGTGACCAAGCACTCCATCGAGCACGATCCGCGCGCGGCCAACCCGTCTTACGTGGCGCGCGACGACAGCCGCAAGCAACCGGGCAGCACCTTCATCGGCAACAAAACCACCTTCTACATCGACGACGATTCAAGCATCCAGACCGGCCTCGTCTACCACGACTACCCGATGGATCTGCGCGAAGGCCCGAACCGTTTGAAAGTCGCTTACACCGATGTCAGCGGCACCTTCGACTACAAACGTCGCGACACGATCTTCGGCATGGAAAGCCGCAGCAACGTCGGCCTGCGCGTGACCAAACACCTGCCTAATGATGGCGCCAGCGAATTCGTGCGCATCCCCACCGGCAACACCGCCGGTTATGCGCCGGGCACAAAAATGCGCGATTTCACCTATCAGGGTTCGGACACCGTGCTGCATTTCGGCAACGACCTCGAAATCGCCAACGATCTGTGGCTGACCACTGGCCTCGCCGCCATCTACACCCGCCGCGAAAGCGACGTGACCTATCCGCAAAGCGGTGGCAAAACCAGCATGAACGACTGGGACTACGCGCCGCGCCTCGGCCTGCGCTACCAGATCAACCCGGATCTGCAAGTGTTCGGCAACCTCAGCCGCTCCGTCGAAGCGCCGCACCCGTGGTCGCTGATCTACAGCTCCAACGTGCGCTTCCCTTCCGGTAACGGCGCCGCGACGGGGACGCAGAAAGACCCGATCAAACTGCAAAACCAGACCGCGACCACGCTGGAACTCGGCGGGCGTGGCGACAGCGCCATCGGCGAATGGAGCCTGGCGTGGTACTACGCACAGGTTCGGCATGAACTGCTTTCAGTGCTGCCGGATGCCAACGCCGTCACGCCGTATGAGTTGAACGCCAGCCCGACCGTGCATCAAGGCGTCGAAGCGAGCCTCAACAGCAAACTCTGGTCGGCTGCCGATGGCCGCCAGTTGAGCCTGCGTCAGGCGTATACGTTCAGCGATTTCCACTATCGCGACGACGACCGCTTCGGCGACAACCGCTTGCCGGGCCTGCCGATGCATTACTACCAAGGCGAATTGCGTTACGACTGGCCGCAGGGGTTCTTTGCGGCGGTGAACACGCAACTGGTGTCGAAAGTTGCCGTGGATTATGCCGACAGTTACTACGCCGATCCGTATGCACTGTTCGGCGCAACGCTCGGCTACAACGCGCCGAAAGGTGATTGGCAGGGTTGGGTCGACATGCGCAATCTGACCAACAAACACTACGCCGCCACGGTCACGCCGGGGTATGACGACAAAGGTCTGGATGCCGCGCGGTCGACGCCGGGCGAAGGCATGGGGGTTTATGTCGGGGTTTCGTGGAGCTTGCTCTAACCCCACACCTTTGTAGAAGCAGAGCTTGCTCGCGAAGACGGCGGCACATCCCACACCTTCTTGGCTGACACACCGCTTTCGCGAGCAGGCTCACTCCTACAGGGGCTTTGTGTTCTGACTCAGATTTTGTGTACGACAGAAAATCTGTAGGAGCTGAGCTTGCTCGCGAAGGCGGCGGCACATCCAACATCAATGTGGCTGATACACCGCTTTCGCGAGCAAGCTCGCTCCCACAGGGATTTGTGGTGTGTGGTGGCGATTCTGTGTACGGCATAGCACCCTGTAGGAGTGAGCCTGCTCGCGAAGACGTCGGCACTTTCAATATCACTGTGGCTGACCCACCGCTTTCGCGAGCAGGCTCACTCCTACAGGGGATTTGTGGTGTGTGGCGAATTTTGTGTACGGCCGAGAAACCTGTGGGAGCGAGCTTGCTCGCGAAGACGGCGGCACGTTCAATATCACTGTGGCTGACCCACCTCTTTCGCGAGCAGGCTCACTCCTACAGGGGATTTGTGGTGTGTGGCGAATTTTGTGTATGGCCGAGAAACCTGTGGGAGCGGGCTTGCTCGCGAAGGCGGCGGCACATTCAGCATTTCTTTGACTGACCCACCGCTTTCGCGAGCAAGCCCGCTCCCACACTGACTGGTGTCGATCAGCCTATCTGCGCCAAATCCGCGTGTTCAACCATCCGAACACTGGCAAACGTCGACTCATTCCGTGCCTGCTCCAGCACCGTCAGCGGTTGCGTCGACACCGCCTTCAGCGCCGGTTTGCGGCTCATCTCCGACCCACCGCGCTCGTCGCTCGGCGGGACGCCAAAGTGTTCGCGATAGCATTTGGAAAAATGCGGCGTCGAAACAAAGCCGCAAACATGCGTCAACTCAACGATCGACAACGACGTTTGCTTGAGCAGTTGCCGCGCGCGAATCAGGCGCAGTTTCAAGTAATAACGCGACGGCGAACAGTTGAGGTATTTCTGGAACAACCGCTCCAGCTGTCGACGCGACAAATCAACGTACGCCGCCAGGTGATCGAGCTCAATCGGTTCCTCAAGATTGGCCTCCATCAGCGCCACAATTTCTTGCAGCTTCGGCTGATGCGTGCCGAGCACGTGCTTGAGCGGTACGCGCTGATGATCCTGCTGGTTGCGGACGCGCTCGTAGACAAACATCTCAGAGATGGCAGCGGACAAATCGCGGCCATGATCGCGACTGATCAGGTGCAGCATCATGTCCAGCGGCGCGGTACCGCCGGAGCTGGTGACGCGATTGCGATCGAGGCTAAACAGGCTGGTGCTGACGCTGACACGCGGAAACGCTTCCTGCATCGCCGCGAGAAACTCCCAATGCACGCTGCACTCAAAACCGTCGAGCAACCCGGCTTTCGCCAGCGCCCAACTGCCGGTGCACACGCCGCCCAAGCGCTTCGATTGACGCGCCAGGGCCTGCAGCCAAGTGATGTGCTCCCGCGAAATCACGCTCTGAATGCCGACGCCGCCGCAGACAATCACCGTGTCCACGCAGGGATTACTCCACGACCCATCCGGCGTGATCGGCACGCCGTCGCTGGCCCAGACCGGCGCGCCGCCAACGCTGAACGTCTGCCAGCGATACAGCTCACGCCCGGACAATTGATTGGCCATGCGCAACGGTTCGACGGCGGACGCCAGCGACATCAGGGTGAATTTGTCCAACAACAGAAAGCCAACGGATTGAGTCGCACCGTCAGGCGTGGCGGTCGATGACATCGGATTCGTGTCCTTACAGAAGCGTTGGTGGTTCGGCGTTAACCCGCTGACGTCACCCGGGCCGCCTGTGCAGGATCACGCGAGGTCACCAGGCCGAGGAAGGAAATCAGCAACGCGAGGCCAATGGTCGTGCTCACTTCGGTGCGGTGTTGTGGGGTGATCATCATCACCGTCAACGCCGCGCAAATGAACACGATCACCAGCCAGGTCAGCCACGGGAACAGCCACATGCGGAACGTCAGCTCGACGTTGCGCTGGCGCAAGATCCGCCGCATGCGCAGCTGCGACACGGCGATGGTCAGGTACACCAGCAAGGCAATCGCCCCAGAACTGGCGAGCAGAAATTCAAACAACCCGGCAGGCATGAAATAGCTCCATACGGTGATCGCCGCGCCCAACACGGTGCTGGCGAAAACAGCCGCCCGTGGCACGCCGGCGGCCGATGTCACCTTCAACGCCTTCGGCGCATCGCCACGGCGTCCTAGCGAAAACAACATGCGCGAAGCAATGTAGATCGAAGAATTCATGCAACTGGCGACGGCGATCAACACGACGACGTCGACCATGAACTTGGCGTGAGGAATATTCATGATTTCCAGCGCCCGTTGATACGAGCCGACCGAGGCCAGCAACGGATCATTCCAGGGCACCACGGAAATCACCACGAAGATCGACAGCAGGTAAAACACGCCGATGCGCCAGATCACTGAGCGCGTGGCTTTAGCGATGTTCTGCGCCGGGTTGTTGGATTCGGCGGCGGCGATGGTGACCGCTTCGGTGCCGATAAAACTGAACATGATGGTGATGAAAGCGCCGACCACCGCCGACAGGCCGTTGGGCGCGAACCCGCCGTGGGTCGCCATCAAACCGCTCAGGCCGCTGACTTCGCGATCCGGCACCCAGCCCATCAACACGGCAAAACCGACGCCGATAAACCCGATGATCGCCACGACTTTGGCCATGGCGAACCAGAACTCGAACTCACCGTATTTGGACACGCTGAACAGGTTGGTCACGGCCAGCGCAATGATCGACACCAACGCGAACAGCCACGCATCGATCTGCGGAAACCATTGATGGAGCACATGGCCGGCCGCCAGCGCTTCAATGGGAATCACCAACACCCAGAACCACCAGTAAAGCCAACCGATGGTAAACCCCGCCCAGCGCCCGATGGCCTGATCGGCGTAGGTGGAAAACGAGCCGGTGTCCGGATTGGCCACCGCCATTTCACCGAGCATGCGCATGACCAGCACCACGAGCAAACCCGAGAACAAATACGCCAACAACACCGCCGGCCCCGCCGCCGCAATGGCATGCCCCGAGCCCACGAACAAACCGGCGCCGATGATCCCGGCGATAGACAGCATTGTTACGTGACGAGGCTTAAAGCCCTGCGCCAATTGGCCATTCGAATCCTTGGACGGGCTAATCATTGGTTTTTTTATTCTCTGCTGATCGACATTTAAGCGACTGGACAGGGGCAACGGATCACCGTTGTTGCCGTACAAGAAGCACCGTCCAACCGCCGCAGTTCTTATCAAACCGATGTGGTTTTTTAATGAAAAGACACTTCACCTTATCTGGCTTGGTGGAGGGCTCAGTAGCCTGATGGCGTCATGGTTTGGTCTGAAATCGACACGGGGGAACCTTACAGTCTCGATCAAGACCCATCAGTCGAAAACCCAAAGCAAAACCTGTGGGAGCGAGCCTGCTCGCGAAGACGTCGGCACGTTCAATATCAATGTGCCTGACACACCGCTTTCGCGAGCAGGCTCGCTCCCACAGGGGATTTGTGGTGTGTGGCGGATTTTGTATATGGCCGAGAAACCTGTAGGAGCGAGCCTGCTCGCGAAGACGCCAGCACATTCAACACCTAAACAACTAACCCACCCTGCCCAGTCGCAACAATGGAAAACCACCCCCACCCTGCTAACCTCACCCCAACCACGCTAAGCATCCCCCACCACTGGATACCTCGATGAACTTCCGATGTCCTGACTGCAACCATCTCGTCAGCCACATCCCGCCCACCCACAAATGCCCCGACTGCGGCCACTTCTCCCACGACTGGCTCATCGATGACTGGGAAAGCTTTGCTGCCATCAAACGCAGGCACATCCACTACAACCTCATCATCATGGGCCTCGTCCTGATCAACATCCTGGCCGCCATCCTTTACCAATCAACCAACCCCTTCCAGTGGCTGATCAACCTGATCTTCCTCCCCGCCGTCATCAGCTGGATCCGCTGCCGCCAACAGCTCAGCCAAAAAGCCCACTACAAAGGGCATAAAGGCAACGTGGTATTCCCATGGTTCGCAGGCTTCGGCGGGCTATAACTAATCGCCACCCCCTGTAGGAGTGAGCCTGCTCGCGATAGCGCTCATCCAGCCAACATCAACATTGAATGACCCACCGCCATCGCGAGCAGGCTCACTCCTACAAGGATTTTGCCTGCTTACCCAGACCCCAAACCCGCCACCAACACTGTGGGAGCGGGCTTGCCCGCGAAGACGTCAGCCCATCCAACCCAAATCCAACAGCCATCAATCCCGCCGCGCCACGGTAAACCCCTGCCAGGAAAAATAGGCAAGTCTCAATAAAACCTTCTGTGGCGAGGGCGCTTGCTCCCGCTGGACTGCGCAGCAGGCCCTCTTTTTGATTTCAAAAAAATGGGGCAGCGCTGAACGGATCAGACTACAACCGAATGCGTATTTGCCTACGAAATCTTCGGGAAGTGGCTGGCTTGGACTGTGCTCCCCGCCACTCGATCGTGAAGATTTCGCCCAAGGCAGTACGCCGTTCTAACCATCCAGAACAGGCCAAACCCTTGGGCGTTTTTTATCGAAAAACGTGCGGGCCTAAAGCAGATGAACTGTGCCCCGCTCACTCATAAAACTTGCCAGCCAACAAAATAGCCGCACACCGCCGCCAGACATTCGACACTGCCGCATCCGCCTGAGCATTCCTCGAAGTAGCAACCGCCCAAGCAGCTGCCGCATCAAGAAACGTATCAACCGATCCATTTTCCCAGCCCGATGCGCCCGCCTCATAAGGAGACGATGCAGTCGCCTCCAACGCCCGCTCACGGGAGAAATCTGCACCCAGCGCAGCGACGAACTCGGTGAACGATTGCTCATCGGTCACACGTTCCAGCAACTCATCAAGATCTACAGACATAATCATCCTTGCGTCGAAAGGTTAGCGCCCAAAAACACGTGATAATCACGAGGAGCCCAAGCGCTACGCATCAACCTCAACATAACTCGACTCCCCGCCCCCACTCGCCCCAGACAGCCAGCCCCACACAAAACCCAACGTCGTCCGCCCCGCTTCATCAACCCCCACCGTCCCCCGCGACCAACCGGAAAGCATCTCGCCTCCCGTCGTCAAACAATGGAAAAGCAGCTCAATCGTATCGGCCCCAGTCACCCGGCCAACCTGATGCCCGAAGCGAATCCGACCGCCCTCATAAGTACTCAAAATGCCCGAACCCTCAACACGGTAATGAAACACCGTGTCAGCCCCCGACAACCCTTGCGCGTTGTTCGCTACGGCAAATCGACGGTCGTGCAAACGCTCGGTGACTTGTGAAAAAGCAGATTCCATAAAGGCTGCGTCCTTGTGTTCAGAGTTTCCGTTCCGATTGCCGATCATCCTAACTCAACGTCCGACCATCATTGGGAGGTGCCCGCCACGCAAGCGCAAAAACTACAACATCGAAGGCAATCGCCTACAGCCACCTCGGATCTCACCGACTTGTTTGTCCTCAGGTCAAACCCTATCGTTGAGCGCTTGCTGCAACCCAAGCGACTCGCTTTAACCCTATCAAGAACGGATTCATATGAACTGGGTCAGCCATTACCTGAAAAGTTTCAAAATAATCTCGAACAACTATCGATGGTTTACCGCAAGCTTCATCGCGGTATCCACACTGTTCATACTCTGCAGCGCCCTTAATTCCCTACTTCCAATACTACTGAGAAATGCCGCAAACACCTTTGACGGCGCTCCGAACGCAAGCACCCAGTTCCTCTTATTCGCAGGCTGCTACGCCTTACTCTGGACAGTCTCACAAGTGCTTTCCAGCGTTCGCGGCGTCTTTTCAGCGTGGATACTCGCCAAGTGCGACGCGACCCTTTACGAAACCATCCTCACCCGAATTTTTCAGTACGCTCACAGCAAACAGCGAACGCTCGACCCTGGCTATGTAGCGGCTGACATCAATCGATCGGCCAGCAGTTTCAGCCTGGTCACCGTGGGTGTTTTCTGGACAATCGTTCCTATCGCGGTTGAAATAATCGTCGCCATCAGCGTGCTTTACACCATTATGGGTGCGGCTTACGCGATGCTGTTTCTCGTCGCCTGCGTCGCACTGACATCCCTGGCCATCTACGTTGCCAAGTCCAGTTCAAGCATTCATCGCGCCTTGTTTGAAGCCGACAACAACCTTTCAAGCTATACCGTCGAAAGGCTTGGCAGGGTTTACGACATCAAGATCAACAACAGCTTGCCCAAGGAACTCGCCCTTGGCCGAACCTTCTTCGACAACTACGTCAAAACCATCAGAGACGCCAACCTTCGCATGGGCATTCGGATTGCCTGCCAAGGCTTGGCGATTGGCGCCGTACTGACATTTTTCATACTGTTATCCGGCCTGTACTACCGCACGAATTTTACGGCTGGCGATTTCATCATGATCGTTGGATACATCACCCTGTTCACCCTGCAACTCCATCTATTGGCGGGCACTCTGTTCAACCTTCAAGCCCACCTCATATCGTTGAACGACGGCATCAAATACATCGAAGAAGACATTAAAGAGCAGAACCACCCGAAGCATCACGCAGACGTCGAAGGCTTTACGCTCACAGGCGTAACACTGGCAAAGGACAACAGAACCATCCTGAACAACATCAACGGTCAGTTGATGTCTGGCGTAAATATCATTTCAGGAAAATCCGGCGCGGGAAAAACAACGCTGGTAAACATTCTTTTGGGTCTCGAAGAATCCCATACAGGAACGGCCCTCTACAGAGGACACCGGATCAGTGAGGCACTCACCGAACACATACTGTCAGAGGTTTCCGTCGCGCCGCAAAAACCGGTTCTGGTGTCCGGTACGCTCGAAGATAACCTGCTGTATGGCGCTGGTGATGTATGCCAAAACAGGCTAAAGGAAATTGTCGAACTGCTCGGATTCACACGGCAAGGCACTGACGCTGACGCTTTGCTGGCAACAGTAATAGACGTCGCCGGCAGCGGATTGAGTGGTGGTGAGAGACAGCGAATCGCCATCGGACGGGCGATATTAAGAGACAAGCCCACGCTAATACTGGATGAGCCCACGGCGGCGCTTGATGAACGAACCGCGCACAAAATCGTTGAATGGCTCGCCCTGCATACACGCAACTTGATCATCGTCACCCATGACGAAAAGCTGAAAAAGAAGTACGGCATAAAAATAGAATTGAATGAGACCACCGCTGACTCTATTCAAGTGTGACCCCGCGGAGTTCAAAAATCATGATCGCCGGGTGCCAAGGCAACTTGCCCAAACGCTTTTCCACGCTAAGTTTAAGGTCAGTAACAACAACGACCCCGCCCTCGCCCAGTACGAATCCACGGGAGGCTT
Source organism: Pseudomonas sp. P1.31 (assembly GCF_001269815.1). NCBI lineage: Bacteria > Pseudomonadati > Pseudomonadota > Gammaproteobacteria > Pseudomonadales > Pseudomonadaceae > Pseudomonas > Pseudomonas sp. P1.31. The sequence continues at coordinate 111,332 of NZ_LHVN01000021.1, forward strand.
GATGAACAACTTCCCGATCATCGCCACCGTTCTCTCGATGATCCTCGGCCTCTCCGTCACTCGCCTGCTGCTCGGCGCTCTCACGGTATTCCGCATCCGCCGCGTGGCAGCGCCGGATTGGGTGCCGCTGGTCTGGGCAGTGATGCTATTCACCACGCAACTGGAATTCTGGTGGGCTGTCAACGCACTCTCGACGGTCAAACAGACCTTCTCGTTTCTCGAGTTTTTACTGCTGGTGATGCTGACACTGTCGCTGTTTGTCACGGCGGCGTTATTGCTGCCGAGCCGTAGCGAAGATGAGCAGAACGGCCTGCGCGTCTACTTCGAACAGGATGGGCGATACGCATTGCTATCGCTGTCCACGTACTTGTGCCTGGGGATGGTCGTCAACGTCATGTTGTTCGACGCCTCGCCATTAGCACTGTGGGGCCTGCTGGACGCGATCATGATTGTGCTGCCAATCTGCGCGTTCTTCGCGCGATCGCGTAAAGGCTATACGACCATCACCCTGATCTACGTGCCTCTGAGCGTGATCGACTTCGTCATTTCGCTGGCGACCTGAAGCCGCAGAATGCATCTAAAACCCACTAACCTCCGGCGGATGAAGCCATAGGTGGCGAGGGAGCTTGCTCCCGCTGGACTGCGCGGCAGGCCCCGCTTTGAAAAGCAAAACCCACCCCACGCCCCGCCGAAAGCAAGCCCCTCCCCACAAATGACTGCCCTAAGCCGAAGCCTTCAGCTCGACATTATCCAGCGCCTTATTCACCGCCAACTCCCCCAACATCACAACCTGCGCAATCCCCAACAACGTATTGCGATTCGGCCCCTCCAGCATCCCGGCAAAATCCCCAAGCATCACCGTCGCCGAGGCCAACGACTCACACGCATTGACCAGCAACGTCTCAGTATCAGATTGCGGATTAACCATGAACAAAGTGCTGGGGCTATACGGCGTGGCCATGATCTTCTCGGGCGCAAGATAATGATCGAGCGCCCGCTCCGCCGCATCGTGAAGCTTCCTCGAATCGAACGATTCATAAGGCGACGCCGGATCCGTCACCGGCTCCTTCGGTGGTGTAGTGCTCATCAACTAAAACTCCAATCAGCAAACATCGAATAAACCCCCGTAGGAGCTGCCGAAGGCTGCGATCTTTTGATCTTCTTCTTACAACCAAACGAAAAATCAAAGGATCGCAGCCTGCGGCAGCTCCTACAGGGCGATCGCGGCGAAATCGCTAGTGCGGCAAGCGACGGCCATCCAGAACTCGATTGACCATCAGCTCACTCAGCATGATCACCTGATGCAGCATCAACAGCGCCCGGCGTTGTGAGTTGTCAACGTCATTGCCGATATCACGCGCCATGTCGCTGGCGGCGGCTAACGATTCACAAGCTTCGACGAGCAGGGTTTCTTCGTCCACGGCGGGATCGACCAGGAAGATCTGGCTGGTCTTGCGGGAAGGGATTGAGAGTTTCAGTGCGTCGGGGTTGAGGTAGAAATTGATGGCGCGTTCGGTCGCCTCTTTTATCTTTTGAGGTTCGAGCGATGGGTCGTACGGGATCGGATCGGCGTCCGGTGGGTTTGGAGTAACTTTGAACATAACAGCACCTCTTTCTTGAAAGAATGAAGAGCCGTCACTTTCGCTACCAAACGAAGGGTGGCGGCCATACGTGGGTTGGTAGACCGGTCAAGACAGAGAAAACCCGGCGCTCCCGGAGGAGCCCCACGCATGGCCACCATAAAGGCAGAGCCTCAAAAAAGAGACTGCATAAGGTGAAGCCGAACGTTCGTCAAGATACGGGCTACCAAACCCGATCACTGTTTTTTGCAGTGACAGGTACACGATATAGCCCGCTCCATAGTCGCGTATGCCAGCGGATTCTGAGGTGCGCGTAGGCAAGGGCGCAAGGCGATGTAGCCTTTATGGCGTAACGGTTTGTGTAATTTAAACGCGCCTGCAGCGTTACGTTTAATCAGAGCGAAACACTCATCTCCCATGGAGCGTCGAGCATGCTAAGGCTGTAATTGCAACACGGTTCAGTTCACGTTGAGCCGGATCCAAACAACGAACGACTGCATTCGGCCAAAAGCAGACCATGGACATGCGGGCGATACATAAGTAGTGTGTCCAATATCACGTCGTTTACCGCCTGGCCTAATGTCGCGTTTCTAGCGTGCCACTCAGCCAATCAGGGAGTTACACATGAACAAGGATCACTATTAGGCACAAGTGACGGAAAGCATTAAGCCATATTTGTCGTGTAGTTAGGAAAATAAATCGATTCAGGATTGAACATGAATTATAAGGATTACGACGAAAGCAAACCTCCATATATGGAGTTTGCAAATGACGACGCATCGATTTATCCCATATTGGAGGCGTTCGCCCCCAACAAGGATCATGATGCACTATATAAGTTGAATGCCATTTACAGATGGTCTGAAAACCTTATGGCCAATGCTTCAAGCCAAGCGGTGTGCAAGTCTGGTTGTTTCCATTGCTGCGCTCAGAAAGTCGCGGTTAAACCAGTTGAGCTAGATAATATACGTACCAATATTGGTGGCTTTCAGGCTAGGGATAATGGTCGCTTTTGCCCTCTGTTAGACATAGAGAAGGGGGCGTGCGGGATATACGAAGTGCGCCCATTAGTATGCAGAGCGATGTTGACTTTTGACAACCCCAAGTACTGTGAGAGCGGCGAAAGACACTGGATTTTTGATTTTAAACAACTCAATCCTGTGATGAATCAAGTGCTTGTTGATCATGAATTAGGTGAATATCTAGCACACAACATAGAGCAGATAATGCTAGGGGAAGAAGTCGACCTGAGAGATGAGTTCCAACCCTAGGCTTTGTCTGAAAAAAGGTGTCGCAGACACCGCATGGAACAAGCCAGCGAGACCATTGCGGCGTAGCTTTTGCAAGCTTGTCGAAACGCGTGACGATGGGGCGGTTCTCTGGCGGAAAACACTACGCCACTTGTGGCGCCTAATAATCGTTATACGCAAGAGGATATAGTTTGATAAATTTATTGATCGGGGGGATTCTTGGTCTAATTATTACTACGGTTGGCTTTGATATCATTCAAAGTCAAGATAGAAACTTAACATTTCAAACAATAACCAACATCATAATCGCCCTTGCTACTGTGGTCGCCGTCGCTATTAACTATCTTTCCGTAAAAAGCCAAAGAGAAAGCCGGCGCTGGGAGGTTAACAAAGACGCACTAATTAACGTTAGCACCACGTTATCCGACTTAATGACGCAAACCGGAAAGCTATCTGATAATGCCTTCAACGGTGCGCAAGGCATTCCTGAAGAACACAAATTCACACCTGATAATTCTATATATTCAAAGTTTGACAAATATTTGGCGCATACCGTTAGCGTTTATGGGCCGCTGCTGAATAAGGATATAATTTCCGCTATAGAAAAATACAAAAAGATTGATTCGAATATTACACGCGCATACAACATTGATGAATGTGATCTTTTTCAGGCATATGACGCTTCCTATGCTGCCCAAGAAGAACTCATGAAAATATTAAACAGATACATTAAAAAATACGCATCCATATAAACGTATAGCAACTGATTCAAATCGTTCGCTTCGCTCCCTGAGACTGGCTAAAGCCCGCCCCTTCGGTTAATCGTTGGCCAGCGTCCGCAACTGGCCGAAAGGAGTCCTAGCGGGAGCTACTCCCCCGCATAAACAAATATGGCCGCGTCCTTGTACTAGTGGCCTCTCACCCCTTCTTCCTAAACAGTTTTTCCACGTAGTACGTCACGCTCCACCGATCCTTCGGCCGCGGCTTATAGTGCGTTTTATTCCTCTGCCCCTGCTCCCCACCCGCCCCATTCGCCGTGTAGTAATAAAGCGCAATCGACCGCCGAGTGACGTGTTCAGGCGTAGTCAACGGCTCCGGATGCCCATGGTTACTATCCTTATCCGTATTAAAAATCACACACCGGTTATAAACCGGCAGCACCTTCTTCAGGCATTTCTTCATCCCCACATCCCAAAGCTCCAGGTTGCCGCCGTACGACTCCTGCCAGTCCTCAGTCAGGTAGATGATCACGTTCAGCCGCCGCTCAACATTGAGCTTTTTGTTCAGCCGAAAATCCGAGTGCACGCCCAGGAAGCCGCCGGTTTTGGTTTCGTGTAATCCGCCACCCGCGAAGTAAGGATCTGGAATCAGGCCTTGGATGCCGGTGAGTTTTTCGAGGAATTCCAGCATCGGTGCGGAGTTGAAGGTGTTGAACACGTTCTTCAGGTACGGGCTGCAGGCGTTGGGGCTGATCTGGCGTTTGAGTTGGCCTTTGTAGCCGCGCTCGTAGATTTGTTCATTGTTGGTCGGTTCGACCGGGAAGTGTTCGCGGATGCTGGCGATGACGTCTGCTTGCAGGAAGTTGTCGATGACGATGTGCGGGAATGGCGTGGCTTGGGTGTATTCGCTGGTCAGCGATTCGCCGAAAGCGCTGGCGGCGTTTTGGTCGAAGTCGAGTTCCGGGGTCAGGGTGATGGGGAGTGTTTGCGTGTTGGCTTGCATTGCCGCTCCAATGTTCTTCAAGTCTTTCAGGTCACGTCAAACAGGGCCAGGCGCTCGGCGCGGTGCCGCTGTTTGTTCGCTGGGTACAGTGGCGAGCAGGTTGCCATGTCGGCAATGGCCTGCCGAGTGTACTTTTCTGAAACGTGCTGTGGCGCTGTAACCACATGTTTCTGACTGTCACAAACTGGTCATATTTCCTCTGCTAATCTCCTCGGCGCCCTACCCCTACACCCTTGTCCTAGAGCCCCCACACGAAGGTGCCGCCACGGTGTTTCCGACTCACGTTCGCCAGCAAATTATCCTGCGCTCCGACAACCTCCGTTCGGATGACTTCGGTGCACTTTTTTCGAAGTTGTTTGGTAATCGCTATGCCGACAATCCGCCGCTGCCGTCGAACATCATTATTGGTGGGGTTTACGGGCGGCACGATGGTGTTAGTTTTCGGCGGATGCATTATCACGGCGATTTCACGGTGTCTTTTCCGGATCAGCAGGATGAGATTACGTTTGTCATTCCTACGGCGGGCAAGATTGTTTTTAACCATGCGACGGAGTCTGTTGGCGTCACGCAGGTTGGGTTGGCGATTGATAAGGCTGAGATTCGCTCGATGCGGTTTTTTGATGATCATGCGCATCATGGGATTTCGGTGAATAGGCATCAGTTGACGGAGCGGTTGTCGGCGCTGTTGGGTAAACCGATTCTGGAGAGGATTGTGTTTGAGCCGAGTGTGAATCTGGACTCGGCGGCGTTTCAGGGGATCAAGGCGTTGATTGATCTGGCGACGGGCGCGGAGTTTGATGCGCTGATCAACAGCGGGACGTTGATGCCGTCGCGGTTGCGCGAGATGTTGATTGATGCGGTGCTGGAGGCGTGGCCGCACAATTTTACCGAGGCGTTGCGGCGGCCGGCGCCGATGGTCGCGCCACGGCATGTGAAGTTGGCGGTGGAGTTTATTCAGGCGCATCCGGAGCAGTTGGTGAGTGGTGTGGATCTGGCGCGGTTGAGCAATGTGAGTCAGCGGGCGTTGCAGGAGGGGTTTCGGCGGTTTGTCGGGACGTCGATTGTGGCGTATCAGCGGCAGGTGCGGCTGGAGCGGGCTTATGAGGTGCTGGCGCGGCGGGAGTCGGGGTCGGTGACTGAGGTGGCGTTGAGGTTTGGGTTTAGTAATGTGGGGCGGTTTTGTCAGTATTTTCAGGGGGCTTATGGGGTTAGTCCGGCGGAATTTCGGGCTCGGCGGTGATCCTTTATTTGCCTGGGACACCATTGTGGCGAGGGGATTTATCCCCGTTGGACTGCGGAGCAGGCCTGATTCTTTGGGGCCGCTGCGCGCCCCATCGGGGATAAATCCCCTCGCCACAGGTTTTGTATCAGGCTTATGGATTTGAGTCTGGCTCTCAGATTTTGGGGTCGTCCTTGACCTTGGGTTTTTAGAAGGCGTAGCTGGCTTTCAGGCCGCCGTTAAAGCCGTGGCTGTCGCCGCCGCCATTGGCACCCACTTCTGCGCCCAGGCTCAGGGCGCCGAGGTTGGCCATGACGTTGACCCCGCCAGTGAACTGATCGCGGTTGTCGAAGGCGGCGCGTTGTTCGATATCCAGCCCTAGCAGGTGGCTTTGGCTGTCGACTTCGTTATCCCCCAGTGTGCGTTCGTAACCCACTTGTACGCCCGGCACCAGTTGCCATGCGCCCATCGCCACCGGGGCGAAACCGACGTTGAGGCTGGCGACGGCGCTGCGGCGGGTGGCGGTGTTGTCGTCGACGTCGAGGGCGAGTTCGCTGCCCTTCTCTGTGAAGCCGTTGAGGTCGAGGTGGCTGATGCGAAAGCCCAGGCTCGGCTCGAAAACCATGCCGTTGACCGGGGCGCGGTAGCCGAGGGCCAGCGTGGCGCCGGTGAGGTTGCCGTGGGTGTCGCCCTTCGCTGAGCCGAGGCCGCCGCCGAGGTCGCGTTTGCTGTCGTAGTCGATGTAGCCGGCGCTGGCGTTGGCGTCGACGAACAGGCCTTGTTCCAGGCTGGTGAAGCCGTAGCGGGCGCCGACGTTGAGGAAGGTGAAGTCGGTGTCAGCTTCGCCCCCCGCGCCGCCGACGGTGCCTTTGCTGTAGCCGAAACCGCCGCGTGCGCTGAGTTGTTCGCTGAAGCGTTGGGTGACCCCGACCATCAGGCCTTGGCTGTGTTCGTTGCTGCTTTCGGCGTGGGACGAGCCGTCGGTGCCGAGGTAGCCGGCCAGCGCGGTCGTCCACAAGCGGTATTGGCCGACTTTGAGGTCGGTGCCGCTAGCGAACGGTGCGGCGGCTTGTTCGATCATCGCGTTTTGACGCAGCAAGTAGCTGGCGGCGTCGGCGTGCACCTGGCCGCCGACCTGGGATTCGACACCGCCGAGGGTGCCGGCGTCGATGGCCGATTGCAGGTAATAGTTGTAGGCGCTGTAGGTGCCGGACAGATTGGTGTTCTGCAATTCGCGAAGCAGTTCGGCGCCGGCAGCGGCGTTGCCGATCAACCCAGCCTGACCCGGCAGGCTGTTGTATTCGACGAGTTTGCCGCGCAGGACGTAGATGGTTTCCTGCGAGAGGCCGAGGCCTTGTTTGAGGTAGTTGTCCATCGTGCCGTATTGCGCGGTGACTTCGTCGAGACCGGCTTGCAAGTAGCTGGCCTGCACGCCGAGCAGCGGCCCGTAGACGGCGGCCATGCTTGGCGGCATCGCTTTCAATGTGGCGGCGACGCGCGCGGAGGTGTAGTCGTTGGTCGCGAGGTAGTTGGCCATGATTGTTGCGTTGTCGACACCGGCGATGCTTTGCAACACGGCGGCGGTCCAGCCGGTGCGGTCTTTACCGGCGGTGCAGTGGAACAGTTGCGCGGCGTCGACGCTGGCGAGTGCGTTGAACAGCGTGCCGAACTGGCTGCGCATGCCGGCATCGTTGACGAAGGCACGGTTGGTCTGTTCCATCATGGCGACGGCGTCGGCGGCGCTGTTGAAACTGATGTTGGTGATGTTCGAGCCGGAGGTGGTGGCGCCGATGATGTCGATGTTTTGGTAGTTCGCGCCGTTGAGCATGGTGTCGGGCGTGCCGGCGATTTCGCTCGGGGTGCGCAGGTCGTAGACGGCTTTGATGCCAAGGCTGTTGAGCGTCGCCAAGTCCGCCGCCGACGGCGTGATCGCGTTGGAGCGGTAGAACACGCCCGCGCGCATGGTGCCGTCGTGGGCGGTGGAATAGCCAGTGGTGATGCCGGCGACATCGCGGAAGTTGTCGATGCTTTTCAAGCGCGGCGTGTCGAGGGGCACGGACTCGGCAGCGTGAGCAGCGGCGATGGACAGGCTCAGTACGGACAGCGAACACACAAGACGTTGAAACACGGTGCAGCCTCATTGTTTAAGCGTTGGGCTGCTGACTATGCGGAGCGAAGTGATACTGAATATGACAGTTTCGGTTTGTCGCGAAATGGCTGCGCGATTGGGCCGTCTGCTGCGTGATTGGGCTGTGGGGGATTGAATTTTGGGGTGTCAGTTGGGTTGGTTGTTGGCCGGGCTCCTACAGGGATTGTGTGTGTCTGTTGAATGTATGGGCACCGCCGAACATTGTAGGAGCTGAGCTTGCTCGCGAAAGCGGTGGGTCAGCGACGGTGATGTCGACTGGCATACCACTTTCGCGAGCAAGCTCGGCTCCTACAGGGATTGTGTGTGTGTCTGATGGATGTATGAGCACCGCCGAACATTGTAGGAGCTGGGCTTGCCCGCGAAGGCGGTGGGTCAGTGACGGTGATGCTGGCTGTCACGCCGCTTTCGCGAGCAAGCTCGGCTCCTACAAAGTCCGCGGTGGTTTGGGGTTATTGGGTGAACCGCACGCCTGGTTTGGCGCGTTCGTCGACGCTGAGTTCGAAGATGTCCGGGCGGGCGTAGTGGCCGACGACATCGTAGTCGTAACGCGCGCGGATCAAATCATCCGTGTCGATTTCTGCGCTGATCAGCCCGGCTTCATTGCGCAGCGGCCCGGCCAGAACGTCGCCCATCGGCCCGATGATCACGCTGCCGCCGGCAATCAATGGGCGCTCGGCGGGCCAGTTGGCAACGTCCACACCCAACTCGCGCGGCGACGCTTGCACCTGGCACGCGCTCACCACAAAACAGCGCCCTTCATGAGCAATGTGGCGCATGCTGACCTGCCACATTTCACGCTCATCAACCGTCGGCGCGCACCACACTTCTACGCCCTTGGCATACATCGCGGTGCGCAGCAGCGGCATCATGTTTTCCCAGCAGACCACCGCGCCGAGCTTGCCCACCTGCGTGTCGAGCACCGGCAGCGTCGAGCCATCGCCCTTGCCCCAGATCAGCCGTTCCGTACCGGTCGGCATCAGCTTTCGGTGCTTGCCGACCAAACCCTCGTGCGGATCGATATACAGCACCGTGCAATACAACGTGCTGCCCGCGCGCTCAATCACGCCGATCACCAAATTGGCGCCAGTGCGCGCCGACAAACCGACCAGCGCCTCAGTCTCGACACCCGGCACATCAATGGCGTTGGCAAAATACCGCGCATACGCCTCGCGCCCTTCCGGTAAGCGGTAACCCAATTGCGTACCAAACCCCTCACCTTTCGGATAACCACCGAGCAGCGCTTCCGGCATCACCACCAACGCCGCGCCGGACTCAACGATGGCCGCTTCATAACTGAGAATCTGTTCGAGGGTTTCGCCTTTGCCACCCGGCAAGGAGCCGATTTGCAGCGCAGCAACAATTGATTTGGCCATGTCAGTTCACTCCATAAGATCAGGTGTTGCTGATTCTCCGGCCGCACGGGATCATGAATAAAGCCCGATTCACTGCTGAATGAGATGAGCCTTATGAATATCGCCACCGTCGACCTCAATCTGCTTAAAGTCTTCGAAGCCCTGCATGAAGAGTCCAGCGCCAGCCGCGCCGCGCTGCGTCTGGGCGTGACGCAATCGGCGGTCAGTGCAGCGTTACGGCGTTTGCGCGATGTGTATGGCGACCAATTGTTCGTGCGTACCGGGCGCGGTCTGGCGCCAACGCTGAAAGCCAATCAGTTGAAACCGGTGGTCAGCGAGGCGTTGAACAAGTGTCGGCAGAGTCTGGCGATGGTCGACCCGACCACGCAGCAGTATGAGGGTCGCTCGGTAACCGTCGGCCTATCGGATGATTTCGAGATCGCCTACGGCCGGCGCCTGATCGAGGAAATTGCCCGCAGCGCGCCGAAGTTGCGCCTGATCTTCCGCCAGACCCACAGCCAGATCGTCGCCCGCGATCTGATGGAGCGCAGCATTGATCTGGCGATCACCGCCGGCGGTTTTGCCGAGCGGTTGCTCAGTCGTCAGGTGTTGGGTGAAGGCGGTTATGCGTGCCTGGTCGATCCGGCGAGCCTGGCGCCCGGTCAGCAGCAGATCGATCTGCAGGAATTCGTCGCCCGCGAGCACTTGCTGGTGTCGTCCGGGGGATTTATCGGGATTACCGATGAGGGGTTGGCGGCGCTGGGTTTGAGTCGTCGGGTCTGCGCCTCGACCACGCATTTTGCCGCGCTGCCTTATCTGCTCAAGGGCAGCCAGGCAGTGGCGACCATCCCGACGCACGCCGCCGAGAGTATCGCGGCGATCAGCGGGCTGACGTTGCTGCCCTGCCCGCTGCCGTTGCCGCGCTATCCGATCGAACTCGGCTGGCGCACCAGCACACAGATAGATCCAGTGGTGGTGAAGGTTCGCGAGGCGATTGCCGCCACGTTCACACCGGGCTGAGGCGTTACTTGTTCGCCGCCATCAGGCGATTGACTTCACTGCGCACCATGTTGGCGAATTCCGGCGGCGACATCGTGTCCAGTTCCGAACGTACCCATTCCGCCCATTTGCCTTTGCGCTTGCCGCGCTCGCCGAACAAACGCGCGGCTTCGCCTTTGGCTTTGCCCAGATTGTTCTGCCAGAGTTCGAACAGACGGGATTTCTCGTCCTCGAGCGCCGCGCGCTCAGCGAGGGATTTGTCGGCCAGATTGAAACTCATGGGGATTTATCCTGCTGCGTAAAATGGCGACATCTTACACGCTCGGCGGAAATCTCCTGCGCAGGTTTTGCCTGTTGATCTACATTCAGTGCAACTTTTCGCGCACCGTCGCACTCCATTGATCACGTCCATTCAACTGCAAGGAGTCACCCAATGGCCCGGAAATCCGCCGTGCAAGCCGCCCAGGATCAAATCAAGGATCAAGCCTTCAGTGAGCTTCAGGCGTTGATCGAAGAATCCGACAAACTGCTGAAGAACAGCGCTTCACTGGTTGGCGAGGAAGCGGAAACCCTGCGCGGGCAAATCGCCCAAAAATTGCAGCAGGCACTGGAATCGGTGTCCAGCGTGCGCGACCGTACCAAGCCTGCGGTAGACGCCACCGAAAGCTACATCGGCGGCCATCCATGGCAGACCGTGGCCATCTCGGCCGGTTTTGGACTGGTGGTTGGGTTGCTGCTCGGTCGTCGTTGATTTTTCTGCGCGATTGAAGCGAATGCCAGTCAGTTTTTGCTGACTGGCATTTTTGTGTGTGGATGCTGCTCTATGTGCAAGGCTTTGGACCGAGGTGATGCCTTCGCGAGCAAGCCCGCTCCCACATTGGATCTATGTCGTACGCGAAACCCCTGTGGGAGCGGGCTTGCTCGCGAAGGGGCCCGATCAGACAACGCAAATGTCAGACCGATAGCAGCTCATCAATATGCCGATACTCAGCCGCCAGCCCCGCCGCCAATTCCCGGGCGCGGCCCAATCGAATCGGCCCGCGCTCGATATCGATCAACAGCCCCGGACACGCCAGCGTCGGTAATCCCGTCCACGCCTTCAACCGCCCATCCGTGACCACCAGCAAGCGCTGCTGCTCGGCCGGAAAACGCTTGCGCCGCACCGTCAGCCATTGCTGCGCCTGTGCCAACGCCGCCACCAACGGCGTGCCACCGCCGGCGCCCAAAGCATCAAGCCAAACGCGCAAGCCGCTGGACGCCTTCAACCCCTGCACCTGCCACTTCGGCGCCGATCCGCTGGCCGTCAGCAACGCCAACCGCGCGCGTTGGCGATAAGCATCATCGAACAGTTGCGCGAGCAGACCTTTGGCATCGCTCAAGGCCTGATGTCGGCGGGTAGACGCCGAGGCATCGACGATCACCAGCCACAGCTCATGCGGCGTGCGGGTGCGCAGTTGAAACAATAAATCGGCGCGAGTTTGCGGGCGGCCGTTGAGCAGCGTCGCCGGCCAGTTCACCAAACCGCTGCGTGCGGCGTGGCGTTTGCCTTGGCGTCCGTTGTCCAGCCGACCAGCGCGGGGTCTGGCATCCGCCCCCGCGTCGGATCGGGGGCGAATGCCTAAAGCTTTTTTGGCCAGCTCGGTACTTCGCGGCGAGCACCGGTGGCGAGGGCCGGCGCGGGCATGTCGCCCCACTGCCCCTGCCCTTCGCTTGGTTCAGCCTGAGCATCGCTTGGCGATTGCGGTGGTTGTTGCGGACTCGACGCGGACTGCTCACGACGGCGATGGCGCAGTGCGAATTCAGCAACGGCGTCGATATCCGCTTCGCTGATCGCCTCTGCACCGCGCCATGCCGCGTGCGCCCGAGCGGCGCGCAGCCACACCAGATCTGCGCGCAATCCATCGACGCCGGCAGCAAAGCAACGCTCAGTGATCTGCGCCAGTGCGGCGTCGTCCAGCGGGATGTTGGCCAATGCACTTCGCGCATGTTCGCAACGCTCACGCAGGGTTTGTTGCTGAGTTTCCCACTGCGCGCAAAACCCTTGCGGGTCGCTGTCGAAATCCAGCCGACGCCGAATGATTTGCCCGCGCTCGGTCGGCGCGGTGTGGCCGCTGAGGGCGACGTTCAGGCCGAAACGGTCGAGTAGCTGTGGACGCAACTCACCCTCTTCCGGGTTCATCGTGCCGATCAGCACAAACCGCGCCGAGTGGCGATGGGAAATGCCGTCGCGCTCGATCAGGTTGGTGCCGCTGGCGGCGACGTCGAGGAGCAGATCGACGAGGTGATCGGGCAGCAGATTGACCTCATCGACGTAAAGCACACCGCCGTCAGCCTTGGCCAAAACGCCGGGAGAAAATTGCGCGCGGCCATCGCTGAGGGCCGCGTCGAGGTCGAGGGTGCCGACCAGGCGTTCCTCGGTGGCGCCCAGCGGCAAGGTGACGAACTGGCCGCTGGCGAGCAGATCGGCGAGGCCACGGGCCAGGGTCGATTTGGCCATGCCGCGCGGGCCTTCGATGAGCACGCCGCCGATTTTCGGGTCAATGGCGGTGAGGCACAGGGCGAGTTTCAAGTCATCGGCGCCGACCACGGCGGAGAGGGGGAAATGCGGGGTGTCGGTCATCATCATTACTCGGTCATGGTCGGTGAAATGCTTTTAATTGTGGGAGTGAGCCTGCTCGCGATGGCGGTGTGTCAGCCTACAACGAGTTAACTGAGACACTGCTATCGCGAGCAGGCTCACTCCTACAAGGAATCGCACTAGATATTTTCTTCTATGTCCAACAACAGATTCTCCAGTGCCTCTTTATAAGCCCCCGGCTCCTGCCACATCCCGCGCTGCTGCGCCTCTAGCATCCGTTCGGTCATATCACGCAGCGCATGCGGATTATGCTCACGGACAAAATCCCGCGTCGCTGGATCGAGCAAATACGCATCCGCCAGCAACGCGTACTGGTGATCATCGATCAACTGCGTCGTCGCATCAAACGCGAACAGGTTGTCGACCGTCGCCGCCATTTCAAACGCGCCTTTGTAGCCGTGACGCTTGACCCCGTCGATCCATTTCGGATTGGCTGCCCGCGAGCGAATCACCCGGTTCAGCTCTTCCTTCAACGTGCGGATCTTCGGCAGATCCGGCTGGCTGTGATCGCCGTGATAACTGGCCGCCGCTTCGCCGCGCAACGTTTCGACGGCGGCGAGCATGCCGCCCTGGAATTGGTAGTAATCGTTGGAATCGAGCAAGTCGTGCTCGCGATTGTCCTGATTCTGCAGAACCGCTTGCACCTGGCTCAGGCGCTGGACGAATTGTTCGCGGGCGGCGGTGCCTTCGTCGGAACCGCCGTAAGCGTACGCGCCCCAGTTCAGATAAACCTCGGCGAGATCGTCGCGGCTTTGCCACAAACGCCCGTCGATGGCGCCCTGCACGCCCGCGCCATAGGCACCGGGTTTGGCGCCGAAAATCCGCCAACCGGCCTGACGTCGTGCAGTGTCTTCATCGACGCCCGATTGCAGCAGCGCCTCGCGTTCGGCGCGGACTTTCGCGGCCAATGGGTTGAGATCCTCCGGCTCATCCAGCGCGGCAACGGCTTGCACGACGGCGTCGAACAGGCGGATCAGGTTGGCGAAGGCATCGCGGAAGAATCCGGAGACGCGCAGCGTGACGTCAACACGCGGGCGGTCGAGCAGGCTCAGCGGCAGAATCTCGAAATCGTCGACACGCTGACTGCCCGTCGCCCACACCGGACGCACGCCCATCAGCGCCATGGCTTGAGCGATGTCGTCACCGCCGGTGCGCATGGTCGCGGTGCCCCACACCGAGAGGCCGAGTTGGCGCAGGTGATCGCCGTGGTCTTGCAGGTGGCGTTCGAGGATCAGCGTGGCCGACTGGAAACCGATGCGCCACGCAGTGGTGGTGGGCAGGTTGCGCACGTCGACCGAGTAGAAATTGCGCCCGGTGGGCAGGACGTCGAGGCGACCACGGCTGGGTGCGCCGCTGGGGCCGGCGGGCACGAAGCGGCCGCTGAGGGCGTCGAGCAGGCCACGCATTTCGGCGGGGCCGCAGGCGTCGAGGCGTGGGGCGACGACTTCGCGCAGGTTCTCGATGATTGCGCAGACCTCCGCCCAACGCGGTTCCTGTGGGAGTGAGCTTGCTCGCGAAGGCGTCGTGTCAGTCGGTATGGATTTATCTGACCCACCGCTTTCGCGAGCAAGCTCGCTCCCACAGGGGGATTGTAGGGATTCGAAAATTAAGCACGTGGCGAACAGTTCGAGGCGTTCGCGGGTGTCGCCGGCGGTGCGCCAGGACTCGTCGCTTTGCGATTGCAGTGCTTCAGGACGCGGGCCTGTCCATGGCTCGGCCAACGCACAATCGAGTGGATCGAAACCCAGTTCGAACGCTTTGGCGAGTGCTCGCAATAGACTCGATTGCGCGCCTTTGCCGTCACCTCGTGGAATCCGCAGCAACGCCAACAATGTATCAATGCGCAAGCGCCCCGTCGGCGACTCGCCGAAAATATGCAAGCCATCGCGAATCTGCGATTCCTTCAGATCACACAAATACGTGTCCAGACGCGGCAACCAGATCGCCGCATCGGCGTCACTGTCCAGCCCGGCATCCAGCTGCAATTCACGATCAATCTGCGTGTCGCGCACCAGTTGCAGAATGTCGCGCTGCAACTCACGGGCGCGGCGCGGGTCAAGCAGTTGCGCCTCGTAATATTCGTCGGCCAACAGTTCCAGATTGCGCAGCGGCCCGTAGGTTTCGGCGCGGGTCAGCGGCGGCATCAAGTGGTCGATGATCACCGCTTGCGTGCGCCGTTTGGCCTGGGCGCCCTCGCCCGGATCGTTGACGATAAACGGATAGATATTCGGCAGCGGCCCGAGCAGCGCGTCCGGCCAGCAACTCTCCGAGAGCCCGACGCCTTTGCCCGGCAGCCATTCGAGGTTGCCGTGCTTGCCGACGTGGATCACGCCGTGCGCGCCGTAGGTGTTGCGCAACCAGAAATAGAACGCCAGATAGCCGTGCGGCGGCACCAGATCTGGATCGTGATAAACCGCGCTCGGATCAACCTGATAACCGCGCGCCGGTTGAATGCCGACGAAGGTCAGGCCGAAGCGCAGACCGGCGATCATCATGCGGCCGTCGCGGCACATCGGATCGTTTTGTGGCGATCCCCAGCGCTCAATTACCGCCGCGCGATTCGCATCCGGCAGCGCATTGAACATCGCTAAATAAGCGTCCATCGCCAGACTTTGCTGGCACGGGCGCAGGTCAATCGTGTCGAGATCGTTGCTGACGCCACCGAGCAATTGCTGGATCAACTCGGTGCCGCTGCCCGGCAACTCTGACGAGATCGGATAACCCTCGGCCTGCAACGCGCGAAGAATATTCAGCGCCGCTGCCGGGGTGTCGAGGCCAACACCGTTACCGATGCGGCCATCGCGGGTCGGGTAGTTGGCGAGAATCAACGCGATGCGTTTTTCAGCGTTCGGCACCTGCGCCAGATCGATCCAGCGCCGCGCCAGTTCAGCGACAAAATCCATGCGCTCAGGCTGCGCGCGATAGCAGACCACATCGGACTGACTGCGCTCGCTGCGCCACGCCAGATCCTTGAAGCTGATCGGCCGGCTGATGATGCGCCCGTCGAGTTCCGGCAAGGCAATGTGCATCGCCAGATCACGCGGGCCGAGGCCTTGCTCGCTGTCGCGCCAACCGGGCTCGTTGTCCTGCGCGCAGATCGCCTGAATCACCGGAATGTTGCGGCGAAACGGCCGCAGGTGCGGCGCTTCGGGGCTGGACTGGGCGAAACCGGTGGTGTTCAAAATCACCCCCGCCTCGACTTCATCCAGCCAATCCTCGACCACCGCGAGGCAGGCGGGCTCTTTCAAACTGGCCACCGCGATCGGCAGCGGATTCAAACCCGCCGCTTGCAAGCGCTGGCAGAACACATCGATGAACGCGGTATTCGCCGCTTGCAAATGCGAGCGGTAAAACAGCACCGCCGCGACCGGTTGCTCAGGCAGCCATTCGGCTTGCCAGTCACTCAGTGCAGCGGTGTTTTTAGTCGGGTGGTAAATCGCCGTGCGCGGCAGGGTCTGCGGCTCATCCCACGAGTAATCACGGGCGAGCCAACGGTTGGCCATGCAACGAAAGAAATCCAGCGCATTGCCCAGACCGCCCTGACGCAAGAACTGCCAGAGGCGGTCGCGATCCTCGGCATTAACGGTGCTCAAGTCGCTGAGCTCCGGATCAGGCCGGTCATCGCCCGGCACCAGAATCACCTGCACACCGCGTTCGGCCAACTCGACCAGACGCTCGACGCCATACCGCCAATAGGCGATGCCGCCGTGCAGCGAAATCAAAATCACCTTGGCGTGGCGCAGCACTTCATCGACGTACAAATCGACCGAAGCGTGATTCTGCACCTGCATTGGATTGGCCAGACGCAGGCTCGGATAATCCTCAGGCAACTGCTGCGCCGCTTCGGCGAGCAGCGCCAGACTCGAGTCGCCGCTGCACAGGATCACCAGCTCGGCGGGGGTTTGGCCAAGATCGGCAATGTTGTCATCCGAGACGAAACCGCCGGGCTGAGTCCTGAGCAGGTGCATGGTTTAAACGCTGAGCGCGGCGCGCAGTTGCGCTTCGAGTTGCGCCGCGTCGAGCTCCTGACCGATCAACACCAGACGCGTCACGCGCGCTTCATCGGCGCCCCACTGACGGTCGAAATGCTTGTCGAAACGCGTGCCCACGCCCTGAATTAACAGACGCATTGGCTTGTTCGGAATCGCCGCGAAACCTTTGACACGGAGGATGCCGTGCTTCACCACCAGTTGCGTCAGGGCGTCGAGCAACAGGCTTTCGTCGGCTTGCGGCAGTTCGATGGAGATCGAATCAAAGGCGTCGTGATCGTGGTCATCGTGATCGTCATCGCCTTCACCGTGGTGGTGATCGTGATGGCTGTGGCGGCTGTCGATGTGCTCTTCGGAACTGGCGCCGAGACCGATCAACACGTCGAGCGGCACACGACCGTTGCTGGCTTCGATGATTTTGACGGCGGGCGGCAATTCTTCGGCGACTTCAGCGCGAACGCGAGCGAGGTCTTCCGGGCTGGTCTGGTCGGCCTTGTTGAGGATTACCAGGTCGGCGCTGGCCAGTTGGTCGGCGAACAATTCGTGCAGCGGCGACTCGTGGTCGAGGTTCGGGTCGAGTTTGCGCTGCGCGTCGACCTGATCCGGGAACGCGGCGAAGGTGCCAGCGGCCACAGCCGGGCTGTCGACCACGGTGATCACTGCATCAACGGTGCAGGCGCTGCGGATTTCCGGCCACTGGAAGGCTTGCACCAGTGGTTTCGGCAGGGCCAGACCCGAGGTTTCGATGAGGATGTGGTCGAGGTCGCCGCGACGGGCGACCAGTTCGCGCATCACCGGGAAGAACTCTTCCTGAACGGTGCAGCACAGGCAGCCGTTAGCCAGTTCGTACACGCGGCCAACCGCTTCTTCTTCGCTGCAGCCGATGGTGCATTGCTTGAGGATTTCACCGTCGATGCCCAACTCGCCAAACTCGTTGACGATCACCGCGATGCGCCGGCCCTGAGCGTTGTCGAGCATGTGCCGCAGCAGCGTGGTTTTGCCCGAGCCGAGGAAGCCGGTGACGATGGTGACGGGGAGTTTGGCCAGTGTTTTCATCGGTATGCCCTTTGGCAAGCGGCGGGCATACGGGACGAGAACCGGCAACGCGCGTGCGTGCCCGGAGAGTTCGCCACCGGATCACCCCGCCCGGTTGAAATTGAGAATCTGTGACGAGGCAGGTCTCCTGGCTGACGGCGTTCAGGCGCGGGGCCTGGCGTTGGCTGCGCCTTCCCGCTGGCTCATGGGTTGAGCTGGCAGTGGCGTGGCAGCGAACAGCGCCGTTCACAGTTGCGGGGGCAGCCGCGGCATTGACCGCGTTCCCTTCTTAGCTTCGGCGTGGGCCGAAGAACCTCGAATGCGCAAGGCTACGCATCGGGTGGTGACCGGTCAATGGGGTTGGGTTTTGGTTATGTGAGCCTATCCATTGCTTCGGTGATGGCTGCTGGCGGTTTCGCTCTTACAGCGACTCACTTTTCCAGACGCCGAAAAGTAAGCAAAAGGCTTGGCCCCGGCGTACGGCACTTCGCTGAGGCTCAGTGTTCCCTCGCTACGGTGTCCATCCGGGGACATCGCCTACGGTTTGCTTCGCTGCACCTCCTCTCGATGTGTGCGGCTACGCCGCACGGCGCTACGCGCCTGATCTCCGGATGGACACCTACACTCGGCCTGCCGAAGGGGCTGAAAATCAAAAGCCGGATCAAAAGCCAAAGCAGATCAAAAGATCGCAGCCTTCGGCAGCTCCTACAGGGGTTTGCTTCGAAAGATGGGTTGGCTGCCAGCCTGCTTTCGCCAGCGAACAAAAGCACAGCCGATAACTCATGTAGGAGCTGCCGCAGGCTGCGATCATTTGATCTTGCTCTTAAAAGACAAAGTCAAAGGATCGCAGCCTTCGGCAGCTCCTACAGGTGGTCGCATCGGAAAGTATGTTGTCATCGCGAGCAAGCTTTGCTCCTACGAAAATCAAAAGCGGAAAACCCACGCTCCTCACCACTCAATAGGCCGAGTGTCAGCTCGCCTGCTTTTGATCTTGATCTCGGAGCCCGTCGGCAGGCTGAGCGGAGGGATTGATCCGGGGGTGGGAGCGCAGCGACCGTTTGGCGCAGCCAAACACAGCGAGAGGAGGTGCAGCGAAGCAAACCGTAGGCGCTGCCCCCCGGATCAATCCCGCAGTGAAGGAACCCGAGCCCTAGCGAGGGCCGAACGTCAGGGCAAAGCCTTTTCGGTTACCTTTTCGGCGTTTGGAAAAGGTGACTCGCCGTAAGGGCGAAACCCTAAGCCGCCGTTACCGCAGCAACGGATATGCCCCCCATCCAATTGACTCAAATCCCCCCTCATGCTCTCCTACACAACTTGTTACGGGTGCCCTTCACAGGGTGAAACGGGAAACCGGTGAATCATGTGCTTTACTCAAGCCATGTCAGTCCGGTGCTGCCCCCGCAACGGTAAGCGAGCGAAGCGTCAAAACCACTGTGCCCAAAAGCATGGGAAGGAGACGCTTGCAGGTCGGCCTGACGCCAACCCCTCGTGAGCCCGGAGACCGGCCTTTAACACACAGCGCGCACCTCGTGCGCAGCTGAACATAACAAACCCGCGGTGGGCGGGCGCTGTTCGAACCTCTGCGAGCCCGACCCGCAGGGGTTTTCATGCGCTCAAATCACCCACTGACACTCCAGAGGGAAGCGCCATGTCGATCATCAGCAGCACCGGCAGCAACACGGACAAAATCGCCAGCACCGCCACACTGAGCCAACGCCTGACCGCCGCGATCTTCGCGTCGATCCTCGGCGCCGGCCTGGTCTACTTCGCCGGCTTCTCGCACATCGAAGCGGTACACAACGCCGCTCACGATACCCGCCACAGCGCCGCGTTCCCGTGCCACTGAGACCTGCCGACATGATCAAGCGTATTGCGCAAACCGCAGGTTTTACCGGGCTTCTGGCCGCCCTGCTCCTCACCCTGCTGCAAAGCTTCTGGGTCTCGCCGCTGATTCTTCAAGCGGAAACTTTCGAAAAATCCGAACCCGTCGCCGTGCATGAACACGCCGAAGGCGCCATGGCTGGCCATACCCACGATGCCGAAGCCTGGGAGCCGGAGCCCGGCTGGCAGCGCGTGGTTTCGACCACGGGTGGCAATCTGGTCGTCGCCGTCGGTTTCGCCCTGATGCTCGCCGGTCTCTACACCCTCCGTGCGCCCACCAAAACTTCGCAAGGCCTGCTCTGGGGTCTGGCCGGTTACGCCACGTTCGTCCTCGCGCCGACTTTGGGTCTGCCACCAGAACTGCCGGGCACCGCCGCAGCTGATCTGGCTTCGCGACAGATGTGGTGGATCGGCACGGCCGCGTCGACCGCTGTCGGCCTGTCGTTGATCGCGTTCAGCCATCACTGGCTGATGAAAGTTCTCGGTGTGGCGATCCTCGCCGTGCCGCACGTGATCGGCGCACCGCAGCCGGAAGTGCATTCGATGCTCGCCCCTGAAGCATTGGAAGCGCAGTTCAAAATCGCTTCGCAGCTGACCAACGTCGCGTTCTGGCTGGCCTTGGGCCTGATCAGCGCCTGGTTGTTCCGCCGCAAAAGCGATGGCCAATACCACGCATGACGAATGACAGCGCAGCGCCGACCTTCGTGGTCGGCCTGGGTTGCCAGCGCGGCTGCCCCGTCAGCACGCTGCGCGCGTTACTTGATCAGGCGTTACAGGCGCATCGCATCGAGTTGCAAGCGATCAAGGCCTTGGCCAGCATCGACCTGAAGCGCGACGAGCCCGGTTTGCAAGAGCTCGCCGCGCAACTGGCGCTGCCGCTGCTGTACTTCAGCAGCGAAGAACTGGCCAGTTATCAGGAACGTCTCAGCCACCGTTCCGAGATTGCTTACGAACGCACCGGTTGCTACGGCGTCGCCGAAAGTGCCGCGCTGGCCCTCGCCGAACAGTTGATTCAGGCACCGGCAAAACTGCTGATTTCCCGACAAAAATACGCTCAGGCCACCTTCGCATTGGCCGGCGCTGCGTAAATTCCCGATAATCCCCGCCATTGATCATGAGCAATCTTCATCTGAAGTGTTGGCCATGCCCCTTTTTCACAGGATTTAGCGATGACCGTCTACTTCATCGGCGCCGGCCCCGGCGACCCGGAACTGATCACCGTCAAAGGCCAGCGGCTGATTCGCAGCTGTCCGGTGATCATTTATGCAGGCTCGCTGGTACCGGCGGCGGTGCTGGACGGTCATCAGTCTGAAACAGTGGTCAACAGCGCCGAATTGCATCTGGAACAGATCATCGAACTGATCAAAACCGCGCACGCGAACGGTCAGGATGTGGCGCGGGTGCATTCCGGCGATCCGAGTCTGTATGGCGCGATTGGTGAGCAGATTCGTTATCTGCGCGAGCTGAATATTCCGTTTGAGATCGTTCCCGGCGTGACGGCGACGGCGGCGTGTGCGGCGTTGCTGGGGGCGGAGCTGACCCTGCCGGATGTCTCGCAAAGCGTGATTCTGACCCGTTATGCCGATAAAACCGCGATGCCGGTGGGTGAGGAGCTGGGCAGTCTGGCGCAGCATGGGGCGACCATGGCGATTCATCTGGGCGTTAATCATTTGCCGAAGATTCTGCTGGAGTTGCTGCCGCATTACGGCGCGGATTGCCCGATTGCGGTGATTCACCGGGCGACGTGGCCGGATCAGGATTGGGTGGTGGGGACGCTGGCGGACATTGCCGAGAAGGTTGAAGCGAAAGGGTTTCGGCGTACGGCGTTGATTCTGGTCGGGCGGGTGTTGGGGAGTGAGGTGTTTAGCGAGTCATCGTTGTATCGCGCGGGGCATGCACACCTTTACAGGCCCTGAAAGCAAAAGATCGCAGCCTTCGGCAGCTCCTACAGGGAAATATATTCCAATGTAGGAGCTGCCGAAGGCTGCGATCTTTTGATTCTGTGGCTTTAGACAATGTATTCATCACGGGAAAATGCATTGCCTGAACTGGAACTGCTGCGCAGTTCATCGGGGATAAATCCCCTCGCCACAGCGCCGTTTTTCATATCCGCAGCGAACACCTTAGTAGTAGGCGTTTTCTTTCTGCGTGTGGTCGGTCACGTCACGAACGCCCTTCAGCTCCGGAATACGCTCAAGCAAAGTGCGCTCAATGCCTTCCTTCAACGTTACGTCCGCCTGGCCGCAGCCTTGGCAGCCGCCGCCGAATTGCAGAACGGCGATGCCGTCTTCAACCACATCGATCAGGCTGACCTGACCGCCGTGGCTGGCTAGCCCCGGGTTGATTTCGGTTTGCAGGTAGTAGTTGATGCGCTCGTTGACCGGGCTGTCGGCGTTAACCATCGGCACTTTGGCGTTTGGCGCCTTGATGGTCAGCTGGCCGCCCATACGGTCGGTGGCGTAGTCGACAACGGCGTCATCAAGAAACGCTTCGCTGAAGTGATCGATATACGCGGTGAAGCTTTTCAGCCCCAGCGCGGTGTCTTCAGGTTTTTCTTCGCCCGGCTTGCAGTAGGCAATGCAGGTTTCGGCGTACTGGGTGCCAGGCTGGGTGATGAAGACGCGGATGCCGATGCCCGGGGTGTTCTGCTTGGAGAGCAGATCAGCCAGGTAATCGTGGGCGGCGTCAGTAATGGTAATAGCGGTCATGGAAACTCCTCGCAGGCTTGGGCGCAGTTTACGCCAATCGTTGCGCCGGACAAAGTCCTAGTATTTTTGTCGGGAAAGATTCTCGTCAGGCTCGCCATCGACCCGCGCCTTGAGCCAGCGGTAACTGCGTTTTTCCACCCATTCGTAGCTCAGCCACGAACCAACGCCGATCGCCAGCGCACAGACGACGAACATCAGATACGGGTTGATCCCGTAGCGACGCGCAATGAAACCGCCCGCCGAGAGCACCAGCACGTGCATCAAGTACACCGAATACGAGCAGTCACCGAGCAATTTCAGCAAGCGGCTGCGCTCGACATAACGCTCCAGCGCCATGCACGACATCACCAGCACCGCACTCGGCACGCCCCAATTGAGCAGCCGTGGCGCCGGCGCCAAGTGATAAATCGCCAGCAACGCCGCGACAATCCCGGCCAGCGGCAGCCATAAACCGGCGCCGATCCAGCCGCGACGATAGAGCATGCCAATGCCAATCCCCAGCAGAAACTCGTAAACGATGTCCGAACGATAGAACTCGCTGATCCAGCCAAACCCCGTCCACGCCTGACTCACCGCAAACAGCAGCGCGGCGACCACCAGCAGACGCACTTGCAAGCGAAACAGCAGCGCCCAGGCAAACAGCACGTAGAAGAGCATTTCGTAATTCAGCGTCCAGCCGACATTGAGCGTCGGGTAGATTCCGTAGCCACCGGGGTTTTCAGTCGGGATGAACAGCAACGACAGCAGAAAATGGCCCCAATCCACGGTTTGATCGGGCAGCAACGGCTGGGCGAACACCACCAACAACGCCATTAGCGCCGTGTACAGCCAATACGCGGGGACGATGCGAAACAGGCGATAGAGCAGAAACCGCGCGGGCGGCAGCGGCTTATTTTCGGTGGAAAGGAAGATCACCAGACCGCTGATGACAAAGAACACATCGACGCCCACCGCGCCTTTGTCGATGAACCACTGCCCAATCGGCCCGCGCGCTTCGAAGTCGAAGAAAATCTGCATGAAATGGTGGCAGACCACCGTCCACGCAGCCAGCGCACGCAGGGCTTGCACTGAAATCAACATCACCCGCTCCCGTCCACACTCTCAAATCCACCACCACCCCAACGTCATCCGAACACTTCGATATGGCGCTGAACTCATGTAGGAGCTGCGGCACGCTGCGATCATTTGATTTTGATTTTCAAGATCAAAAGATCGCAGCGTTCCGCAGCTCCTACAGAGGAATTTTGTGGTGTTGCTTATGCGTGGGACAGCGGGCGGGCCTCAAAAGATCAAAGATTCTCGTACCGGTTCATATCGAGCACGCCCTCTTCCACCGGGTTGGTTTCGTGGATGTAGCGGCTCAGATCATGGAAATAGAACCAGAACTGCGGATGACTGCGACGAATCCCCCAGCGCTCGACGATTTTCTCGAATTGCGCCTGATCCCTGGCACTGTCCATGGCATCGACAAACGCCGGCACCTGATCAGCCGGGATGTTGAAGATGAAATTCGGATAGCTGCTCAGTACGCCGGGATAGATCGTCAACGTGTCCAGCCCTGGCTGATAACGCAGCGATTCTCCGGTGAGGAACGCCACGTTGCTGTGCGCGCGGTTGCGCAGCAGGCTATAGACCTCGCGTTTGCCGCTGGCCGTTTCGATGCGCAGCATGGTCGCTTCCGGCAACTGATCAATTACCTTCAAACCGGCGGCCGGCCGCGAGGTCAGGCGACTCAGCGCCTGTTCGGCATTTTGCAGCGCCGGGTCGATATTCGGTCGTGAGCAATAGGCGTTGTCGCAACGGTTGATCGGATCAGGTCGCGCATTCAGATCGCCATACCGCGCCAGCAATTGCATGGCGAAATCGTATTTCGGATCTTTTTCGTTGAGTTTCAGCGCGGTCGGTTTGTCGTCGTCGATCGACTCGTAATCCAGCCACATCTTGAACTGACCGCTGCTCTGGTACCAATCATCGAGGTAGTCCTCGCGGGAATCGGCGGGCATCAAGCGCAGGAAGTTCTGCTCGGCGCCGTTGCGGATCAGGTCGAAATACAGGCGGGTTTGCGCCTGATGGGAGACGTTGCCGAACACATCGAAGTTGACCGCCAACTGGTAATAGGTGCGCTCCAGCAGCGGATAGTCGAACAACCACATGGTTTGCGGCACTTCGCCGATCAGGCCTTTGGTCACCGAAGCACTGTCGAAGTGGCGGAAGATACTCAGCAGCGCGTTGTCGTTGCCGGCCCACAGCGTCGACCAGCTCGGCGCAGGGACTTCGGCATAGCTGTCGCGGCGCAGGGCCTCGTATTCATTACGTTTGTCGCGGTAGTTGTGCCACAGGGTCAGCACGCTGCCGACGTCGTCGTTCTGCCCCGGCATCGCCAGCAACGGCGTGGCCTGGCCGCGATAGTTCGGGTCGGTGATGTACAGGTCGTGCTCCGGGGCCTGGAACAGCGCCCAGAAGTTGTCGCGGATCACGTCCGTCGCGATCTGCCCACGGCACACCGGGCCGCGAATAAAGGTGCGGACGAAATACTCAGCGTTATCGAGCATGAACTGATAACGCGCCTGTGCCGGAATCGCTTCGAACGTAGCGAATGGATTGGCACGGCTGTTCGGCCCATAACCGGGCAAGGCGTTGACCTGCCAGTTGCCGCTGTAAAACAGGCTTTTCACCCGCGCCATTTTCGCCGCGCTCAGCGGGTAGGTGATGTGGGTTTTGTGCACGATCACCCCTTGCACCGGCCACAAGCGGTAATACACCTGCGTGCCCGGATCGTCGTTCGGGCGGCGGGTGGCGATCAGGTCGATCGGCTGGCCGGTCGGCGTACGCGAACGCACCCACTGGAAGAAATGCCCCGGCTCGCCGTCCTTGAAATAAAGGTGCGCGAGGAACAGATGCTCGTACAACCAACGACCGACCAGGCTTTCGCGGGCGCCGGGAGCGTTGAGGAGGTTTTCCCACTGAACGATTTGCAGGGATTCTTTGGCGCTCGGCGCCAGACCTTGTTCGTCAATCGGCGCACCGGAGGCGAGCCAGCGCTGCAACGTCTGGTATTGCTGATCGGTCAGGCCAGTGACCGCCAGCGGCATGCCCTCTTTCGGGTGAGCACCGGCGTAGCCTTCAAATTCGGCAGGCATTGCGCATTGATTTGCGCGGTTTAACCCCAGAACAATGTCTTCGGGCAACTTGGCGTTAGGCGTCAGCGGCGTCTTGTGCCCCAGCTCGAGCATCCGCGCCATCAGCGCCGCTTGGCTGCCCTGCGCATCGAGTACCGAATAGAAGTCTTTCTGCTGCCAGGCACGTTTGCCGAAGGCGTCATAAAACAATCGGGTGGTCGGCGCCGCTTTAGTGCGCTCGCCGTCATACACCGGCATTTTGCTCGCGCCACGGGCCGCGCCTTCGCCACTGCCAAGATTGAGCTGGCAGGCGGAGTCGTAGCACGCATGGCAGGCCACGCACTTCTCGGTGAAGATTGGCTGGATGTCGCGGGTGTAGGAAATAGATGGGGAAATGGCAGGTGCAGCCGCTGGCTCTTGCGCCACGGCGCCCCAGCTGAGAAACAGCAACACAAAACCCATGACGCGGTAAGACATGCTGCTGATCCCGATTTTATAAAAAAACGCCGCGATTCTACATTATGACGTCCGTACCAACATGAGCGATATTCATGCAAAAGCGCCACATGCTCTAAAACCGCACAGGTTTGTTATGATCCCGCTCCTTCGTAATGGTCTTTCCGAGTAGTCCAAATGTCCGATCGCAGCGTCCGCCTTCAAGCTCTCAAGCAAGCTCTCAAAGAGCGCATCCTGATACTCGACGGCGGCATGGGCACGATGATCCAGAGCTATAAGCTCGAAGAGCAGGACTATCGCGGCAAACGCTTCGCCGACTGGCCGAGCGACGTCAAAGGCAACAACGACCTGTTGGTGCTGACCCGCCCTGACGTGATCGGTGGCATCGAAAAAGCCTATCTGGACGCCGGCGCCGACATTCTCGAAACCAACACCTTCAACGCCACGCGTATTTCCATGGCCGACTACGGCATGGAAGAACTGGCCTACGAGTTAAACGTAGAAGGCGCACGACTGGCGCGCAAGATCGCTGACGCCAAGACTGCCGAAAACCCGGAAAAGCCGCGTTTTGTTGCCGGCGTACTCGGCCCGACCAGCCGCACCTGCTCGCTGTCGCCAGACGTCAACAACCCGGGCTATCGCAACGTCACCTTTGATGAACTGGTGGAAAACTACACCGAAGCCACCAAAGGCCTGATCGAGGGCGGCGCCGACCTGATCCTGATCGAAACCATTTTCGACACCCTCAACGCCAAGGCGGCGATCTTCGCCGTGCAAGGCGTGTTCGAAGAGCTGCACCTAGAACTGCCGATCATGATTTCCGGCACCATCACCGACGCCTCCGGCCGTACCCTGTCGGGCCAGACCACTGAAGCGTTCTGGAACTCGGTGGCGCACGCCAAGCCAATCTCCGTCGGCCTCAACTGTGCGCTCGGCGCCAGTGAATTGCGTCCGTATCTGGAAGAGCTGTCGAACAAGGCCAGCACCCACGTTTCCGCGCACCCGAACGCCGGCCTGCCGAACGAATTCGGCGAGTACGACGAACTGCCGTCGGAAACCGCCAAGGTCATCGAAGAATTCGCCCAGAGCGGTTTCCTCAACATCGTCGGCGGTTGCTGCGGCACCACGCCGGGGCACATCGAAGCCATCGCTAAAGCTGTGGCCGGTTACGCGCCGCGTCAGATTCCGGACATCCCTAAGGCATGCCGCCTCTCGGGTCTGGAGCCGTTCACCATCGATCGCAGCTCGCTGTTCGTTAACGTCGGCGAGCGCACCAACATCACCGGTTCGGCGAAATTCGCCCGGCTGATTCGTGAAGACAACTACACCGAAGCGCTGGAAGTCGCCCTGCAACAGGTCGAGGCCGGCGCGCAGGTGATCGACATCAACATGGACGAAGGGATGCTCGATTCGAAGAAGGCCATGGTGACCTTCCTCAATCTGATCGCCGGTGAACCGGACATCTCGCGCGTACCGATCATGATCGACTCCTCCAAGTGGGAAGTGATCGAAGCCGGCCTCAAGTGCATTCAGGGCAAGGGCATCGTCAACTCGATCAGCATGAAAGAAGGCGTCGAGCAGTTCATCCATCACGCCAAACTGTGCAAGCGCTACGGCGCCGCCGTGGTGGTGATGGCGTTCGACGAAGCCGGCCAGGCCGACACCGAAGCGCGCAAGAAAGAGATCTGCAAACGCTCCTACGACATTCTGGTCAACGAAGTCGGCTTCCCGCCGGAAGACATCATCTTCGACCCGAACATCTTCGCCGTCGCCACCGGCATTGAAGAGCACAACAACTACGCGGTCGACTTCATCAACGCCTGTGCCTACATCCGCGACGAGCTGCCGTATGCGCTGACCTCTGGCGGCGTGTCCAACGTGTCGTTCTCGTTCCGTGGCAACAACCCGGTGCGCGAGGCGATTCACTCGGTGTTCCTGCTGTACGCAATCCGCGCGGGCCTGACCATGGGCATCGTCAACGCCGGTCAACTGGAGATCTACGATCAGATCCCGCAAGAGCTGCGCGACGCCGTTGAAGACGTGGTGCTCAACCGCACGCCAAACGGCACCGACGCCCTCCTCGCCATCGCCGACAAGTACAAGGGCGACGGCAGCATCAAGGAAGCCGAGACCGAAGAGTGGCGTAGCTGGGAGGTCAACAAGCGTCTGGAGCATGCGCTGGTCAAAGGCATCACCACGCACATCGTTGAAGACACCGAAGAATCGCGCCAGTCGTTCGCCCGCCCGATCGAAGTGATCGAAGGCCCGCTGATGTCCGGCATGAACATCGTTGGCGACCTGTTCGGCGCCGGCAAAATGTTCCTCCCGCAAGTGGTGAAATCCGCCCGCGTGATGAAGCAGGCCGTGGCTCACTTGATCCCGTTCATCGAACTGGAAAAAGGCGACAAACCGGAAGCCAAGGGCAAGATCCTCATGGCCACCGTTAAGGGCGACGTGCATGACATCGGCAAGAACATCGTCGGTGTGGTGCTCGGTTGCAACGGCTACGACATCGTCGACCTCGGCGTGATGGTGCCGGCCGAGAAGATTCTGCAGGTGGCCAAAGAGCAGAAGTGCGACATCATCGGCCTCTCTGGTCTGATCACGCCGTCGCTGGATGAAATGGTGCACGTTGCGCGGGAAATGCAGCGTCAGGATTTCCATCTGCCGCTGATGATCGGTGGCGCGACCACGTCCAAAGCGCACACCGCAGTAAAGATCGAGCCGAAGTACAGCAACGATGCCGTGGTTTACGTGACCGACGCTTCCCGCGCGGTCGGCGTGGCGACGCAGTTGCTGTCGAAAGAATTGAAGGCCGGTTTCGTCGAGAAAACCCGTCTGGAATACGTCGATGTACGTGAGCGTACGGCCAACCGCAGTGCTCGTACCGAACGTTTGAGCTACGCAGCGGCCGTCGCCAAGAAGCCGCAGTTTGACTGGGCGACTTATCAGCCCGTTAAACCAACCTTCACCGGCAGCAAGGTTCTGGACAACATCGATCTGAAAGTCCTCGCCGAATACATCGACTGGACGCCGTTCTTTATCTCCTGGGATCTGGCCGGCAAATTCCCGCGCATCCTCGAAGACGAAGTGGTCGGTGAAGCCGCAACTTCGCTGTACAAGGATGCGCAGGAAATGCTCGCCAAACTGATCGACGAGAAGTTGATCAGCGCCCGTGCGGTGTTCGGTTTCTGGCCGGCCAATCAGGTGCATGACGACGACATCGAACTGTACGGCGATGACGGCAAGCCATTGGCCAAACTGCATCACTTGCGCCAGCAGATCATCAAGACCGACGGCAAACCAAACTTCTCGCTGGCCGACTTCGTTGCGCCGAAAGACAGCGAAGTGACCGACTACGTCGGTGGTTTCATCACCACTGCCGGCATCGGCGCCGAAGAAGTGGCCAAGGCCTATCAGGACGCTGGCGACGACTACAACTCGATCATGGTCAAGGCACTGGCCGACCGTTTGGCCGAAGCCTGCGCCGAATGGCTGCACCAGCAAGTGCGTAAAGAACACTGGGGTTATGCCAAGGACGAAACCCTCGACAACGAAGCGCTGATCAAAGAGCAATACAGCGGCATCCGCCCTGCCCCGGGCTACCCGGCCTGCCCGGATCACACCGAAAAAGCCGCGCTGTTCGCCCTGCTCGACCCGGAGGCCGAAGAAATGCGTGCCGGCCGCAGCGGCGTGTTCCTCACCGAACACTACGCAATGTTCCCGGCGGCAGCGGTCAGCGGCTGGTACTTCGCCCATCCGCAGGCGCAGTACTTCGCGGTGGGCAAGGTCGATAAGGATCAGATCGCCAGCTACACCTCGCGCAAAGGTCAGGAACTGAGCGTGACCGAACGCTGGCTGGCGCCGAACCTCGGCTACGACAACTGATCCAGCCCTGACGCAACATCCCGTGTGGAGCGGGCTTGCTCGCGAAAGCGGTCTATCAGCCAACACTTATGTTGAAGCCGATGGCCTCTTCGCGAGCAAGCTCGCTCCCACAGTTCGTTTTGCAGTGTTCTCCAAAGGGTTGGTTGGCGCCGAACCTCGGCTACGACAACTGATCCAGCCCTGACGCAACATCCCCTGTGGGAGCGAGCTTGCTCGCGAAAGCGGTCTATCAGCCAACACTTATGTTGAAGCCGATGGCCTCTTCGCGAGCAGGCTCGCTCCCACAGTTCGTTTTGCAGTGTTCTCCAAAGGGTTGGCTATGCTTGTCTGACACACACGGCAGACGAGGGATTTATGGACGATCCAGTCGACAACAAACCGCCGACCTTCTGGCAGATGCTGCACAGCGTCATGGCAGCGGCGTTCGGGGTGCAGAGCGGCAAGAATCGGGCAAGGGATTTCACCCATGGCAAGCCCAGCCATTTCGTGGTGCTGGGGATTTTGTTCACGGCCGTATTCGCGCTGACGCTGTTTGCCATCGTCAAACTGGTGCTGCATTTCGCCGGGGTTTGAAGGGGGTCAGCGCATCAGGGTTTGCAGGTTGAACGGGTAACGATAGGAATCCGGTTGGCCCTTGGCGGACAGCTTGCGGAAATGCACGCCGTAGTCCGGAGAGTCGCCCATGGCCAGCATTTGCCGAGCCTGGGGCTTGTCGATCAGTTGCAGCAAGGGGATTTGCCGATCGCTGCCGCCGTAGCGGTTCAGATCCACGCCCTTCTCGTAGTCGTGCAACTCGACCATCGCCCAGCCGCCTAGCGTGAAATGGCCGCCGACCAACGCGCTCAATCGACCGTCGACGAACGCCTGCAATGCCGCCGGTGAAGTATTGACCGCACTGAACAAAGCATCCTTGCCCGGGACTTTGCCGGTTTCGGCGTAGGCACGCATCGCCCCGAAGGCCATTTCATCGTTGGCCGACCACACCAGCGAAACCTTTGGATAGCGGCCGAATAGTTGTTTCGCCTGTTCGTAGGCGCGCTCTTGAGTCCAGCCGCTGTAAACCAGTTGGCGCAAACGCACGTGAGGATGCTCGGCCAACGCACGCTGCATGCCGTGCTCACGCAATTGCGCTGACGGGGTGATTTTCAGTCCGGAGAACGCCAGCATTTCAATCTGCTCACCCGCTGCCACCGGCGGATGCACACGGATCAGCTCCTTCATCATCAAGTAACCGCCCTCCTCGTCGTTCGGCACCAGACTGCCGATCTGATCGCCGCGCTCGCCGACTAACGCCTGTTGATCCGCCGTCAACGCGTTATTGACCATGAACAGCTTCACGCCACTGTTGTGAGCCAGGCGCAGAATTTGCGGCGCGATGTACTGTTCGTTGACGAAAATCAGGTAGTCGGGACGATTGGGCCCTTGCAGCGCGATGCGCGCCTGAGCGAGGGTCAGCTCTGGCTGACGTTGCGAATAGAGGATGTGCAGACCAATGCCGAGGTCGCGAGCGGCTGCCTGCATGAACTGCGAATAGCTGACCCAGAAGGCTTCCTGCGTCGAGCCCGGATTGAGGAACAGCACAGACTCCGCTCGCGCAGCGGTTGACAATAGCGCGCTGAACAGCAGCAAGCCGAGGTGCAAAAACTTCAACATGAGTCATCCGGGCCCAAGAAAAAATGGCCGCGCATTATAGCCCTCGAATCATCGGCTATTGGTGCCTGATCCCGTTTTTGTCCGACAATCGTCGCATGCGGGGCCCGGATGAGTCGTTTACTGATGGCTGACCCAGAATACCGCTGTCCCTACTACGAGAATGATCAGGAACAAAATGGCCCACGCATCGACGCTACTGTCGCTTTTTCTTGCCTTGGTCGGATTGCTCATTGCATCGCCTCTTGTCGGTTTTATCGGTGATTGCAGAAAGACTCGACCACAGTTAAGACGATGATTGTCCGCACTACAAATGTGGATTAGTTGACAGTGATTCTCGTTAGGCGTTTTGGTTCTTTACATATACTCAAACATCACTTTTGCGCATAACCCCAAACAGGTATATTGCCCCGGCTCCGTTAGGGAGAGCGCGGCCGTGCGCGCAGAATTGCAGAGGCACAATCGGACTCCAGCAAGCGAAAACGCAGTGCTACTCCGAATGGCCCAAGCCTGAGAACAGGACTTATATGTACGTATACGACGAGTACGATCAGCGGATCATCGAGGACCGCGTCAAGCAGTTCCGTGATCAGACCCGACGCTATCTGGCAGGTGAGCTGAGCGAAGAAGAATTCCGCCCCCTGCGCCTGCAAAATGGCCTCTACATCCAGCGTTTTGCGCCGATGTTGCGTGTGGCGGTGCCTTACGGCCAGCTGACGTCGCGTCAGATGCGCATGATGGCCAAGATTGCCCGCGACTACGACAAGGGCTACGCCCACATCAGTACGCGGCAGAACGTGCAGTTCAACTGGCCGGCGGTGGAAGACATCCCGGACATTCTGGCTGAACTGGCCACCGTGCAGATGCACGCAATCCAGACCAGCGGTAACTGCCTGCGCAACGTCACCACCGACCAGTTCGCCGGTGTCGCCGCCGACGAAGTGATCGATCCGCGCCCGTGGTGCGAGATCGTCCGTCAGTGGACGACGTTCCACCCGGAATTCGCCTACCTGCCGCGCAAATTCAAAATCGCCGTCAACGGTTCGACCGCTGACCGCGCCGCCATTGAAGTCCACGACATCGGCCTTGAGCCGGTGCACAACGCCGCTGGCGAACTGGGCTTCCGTGTGCTGGTCGGCGGTGGCCTCGGTCGTACGCCAGTGGTTGGCGCGTTCATCAACGAGTTCTTGCCATGGCAGGACCTGTTGAGCTACCTCGACGCCATTCTGCGTGTGTACAACCGCTACGGCCGTCGCGACAACAAGTACAAGGCGCGGATCAAGATCCTCGTCAAGGCACTCACGCCTGAAGTGTTCGCGCAGAAAGTCGACGCGGAAATGGAACACCTGCGCGGTGGCCAGACCACGCTGACCGAAGCCGAGCTGCAGCGTGTGGCCAAGCACTTCGTCGATCCGGACTACAAGGCCCTGGAAAACCAGACCGCTCAGTTGGCCGACCTCGACAAAGAGCATCCGGGTTTCGCCCGCTGGCGTACCCGCAATACCCTGGCGCACAAGAAGCCGGGTTATGTCGCCGTGACCCTGTCGCTGAAGCCAACCGGCGTTGCCCCGGGCGACATCACCGACAAGCAGCTCGACGCCGTCGCCGATCTGGCCGACCGCTACAGCTTCGGTCAACTGCGCACCTCCCACGAACAGAACATCATTCTCGCCGACGTTGAGCAGAGCCAGTTGTTCACCCTGTGGGGCGAATTGCGCGAAGGCGGTTTCGCCACGCCAAACATTGGTTTGCTGACCGACATCATCTGCTGCCCTGGCGGTGATTTCTGCTCGCTGGCCAACGCCAAGTCGATCCCGATTGCCGAATCGATCCAGCGCCGTTTCGACGACCTGGATTATCTGTTCGACATCGGTGAGCTGGATCTGAACATCTCCGGTTGCATGAACGCCTGTGGTCACCACCACGTCGGCCACATCGGCATCCTCGGCGTGGACAAGAAAGGCGAAGAGTTCTATCAGGTCTCCCTCGGCGGCAGCGCCAGCCGTGATGCGAGCCTGGGCAAGATCCTCGGCCCGTCCTTCGCTCAGGAAGTCATGCCTGACGTGATCTCGAAGCTGATCGACGTGTACGTTGAACAACGTACCGAAGACGAGCGCTTCATTGACACTTATCAGCGTATTGGCATCGACCTCTTCAAGGAACGCGTCTATGCAGCGAATCATTAAGAACAACGAAGTCGTCGACGAAACCTGGCACTTGCTGCCAAAAGATTTCAACATCGACGAGATCAGCAATTGCGACGACTTGATCGTGCCGTTGCAACTCTGGCGTGAACACAGCCGTATGCTCAAGGCCCGCGACGGCGGCCTGGGTGTCTGGCTGGACGCTGACGAAGAAGCCGAAGAAATCGGTGAAGACGTTGCCGAGTTTCAGGTGATTGCCCTGAACTTCCCGGCGTTCACTGACGGCCGCAACTACTCCAACGCCCGTTTGCTGCGCGACCGTTACGGTTTCAAAGGCGAACTGCGGGCGATTGGCGATGTGCTGCGCGATCAGCTGTTTTACATGCACCGCTGCGGTTTCGACGCCTTCGCTGTGCGCCCGGACAAAGACCCGTACGAAGCCCTTGAAGGTCTCAAGGATTTCTCGGTGACCTATCAGGCCGCCACCGACGAACCGCTGCCGCTGTTCCGTCGCCGCTAACCCGCGTTAGCCGTAACACCCGAATCTGAAACCGGAGCTGATCCGGTTTCAGATTTTTTATTGCCTGTTGTTTGATATGGGCTAATCAGCAGGCCCGAACGTTGGTACTTCAACAGGTGCCAAATGAGCTGTAAAACGATCCAGCGCAGCTTGAGTCAATCGATTGAACAGCGCCTTACGTAGATTGCCGTTATTCTCGGCTATGGCGGCCATCCGAAATGAAAGCTGCTCTCGGCTCAAATGCGTTAAACGGTCAAGTTCTAGCAATGCGAGCCTGGAACCTATTTCTATTTCGTCGAACAATTCGCTGTAGGCCCTCTCCAGGTATTCACCCCAGACGGGATGGGTCTTGAGCGAGTCCAACAACTCCGTCCCCTGCTCCGCTTGAATGACCTGCCGATAAACTTCATCAGCCGTTTGCGTGGAAACGTCCACGTCCAGGCGCTCGTTGATAGCAGTGGGTTGGCCAAGAAGATCAAGGCGTTGAGCCAGCCTCATTCGAAGCACAAAACTGATTTGCCCGGCTTCTTCGTTCGTCACCGATTGTATTTTCTGAAGGGCAATGACGTGCTTATAGGCCAGCTTCTCGACCAATCGCAAACGAAACAGGCTGCGTAACAA
The DNA here is from genome assembly GCF_001269815.1 of Pseudomonas sp. P1.31. Taxonomy (NCBI): domain Bacteria; kingdom Pseudomonadati; phylum Pseudomonadota; class Gammaproteobacteria; order Pseudomonadales; family Pseudomonadaceae; genus Pseudomonas; species Pseudomonas sp. P1.31. Next base: position 146,252 of record NZ_LHVN01000021.1, read on the forward strand.
GCGCACAAACTGACGTTCCAGCAGGACATTACCCACTTGTGCAGCGCCCAAGGCTCGGTAACACAGAACGGTAACGGCCAGGTCACTGAACAGCAATGAGCAATCATCAATGCTGCGGGCATCCTTTTCGGCTATACGAAACAGCGATCTGCGCAATGCTGTGTCTTGGGAGGCTGATTCAATAACGCCCCAGACTCGCTCACGCAGATTGTTAAATGCCACGCGATAATCAACGGTGTATCGCAGCCGGATCAGCAAGGCGAAGAAACATCTGGAATTTGGCTGCAGGAACAATGCGCGCCACAGGTTACGCCGGCTCACCAGCAACTTTTCGGTTACACCTGTCAGCCAGATCGAGCTCATGGACACATCGAGCAATACCCGCGCAACCAGATCCGATTGCCCTGCCTGTTGGAGCCCGAGACTGATTTCGTTGAGTTGCTGATATTTCGAAAGACGATTCAGAGAGTCTTCGGAAAGAGGGTTTCCGCGTATATCAGTCCCGCGATTCAGAAGGTCGGCGTTGACCAGTACGTTTTGCGGGACGGATTCAATCTGATTGTCGCGCAGATCCAGTGTCCGCAAATTCGGCAGTCCCGCCGTGCCGTTTGGCCATTCGTTGATTCCCGTATTACGCAGACCAAGGTGTTCGAGTAAAGGCAGACGGGAGACATCGGGACAACGACCCAGGTCGGGATTGAAACTGAGTTCCAGGCGCTTTAATGAGCTCATTCCTGCCAACTGCCCCACCGACAGCTCTGTCAGATGAATGCGGTTTTCACTCAGATCCAGTGTTTCAAGGCTTTTCATCTCGCTGATGGCGGCTGGAAGACGTGTCAGTTCGGTGCCAACCAGGGACAGGACGCGTACGTTGCTGAATCCTGCGAGAAAACCGCTGAGGCCCGTTCCAGTGGCCACTCGATCCATGATCAGCGCGCCAACGTGGCTGAAATCAGCCGTCAGGTGCGGTAGATCGCCGATCAGCAGCGCCGGCAAAGACAGCTCATAGAGGCCTCCGTCCAGCGTTAACATCCGCGGCGTTTCTCGACGCCAGCAACGAATGATCTGAATCGCCGAGCGAAACCTCGCCAGCTTAGCCACTGTGACTCGCGGTCCGTTCAGCCCTTGATAGCTGCTATCACGCACCACCCATCTCTGTAGCGTTACACGCAGATTGAAAAACTCGACGCGCAGTTGCTCCAGTCGTCGAAGCACCATCAGCTCATCGTCACCCAGACGCTGAAGAAACTGATTGATTTGTTCATGGGAATACGCCGGATAAAGCTCCTGCGCTCTTTGCCGCAGTACGGCAGTGTCGGCACTGATCATGTCTCCGACGGGCGCTTGGCGCAAAGGCTCTTGCTGAATACGATCGGCCAGGCGCATCGGTGATTTGTAACCAGGGTGGACGGGCGAATTGCTCAACGTCAGATGAGCAAACTCGCGCCGCTGCAGGGCCATTGTGGTGATTTTCTTGCGCAACGTTGTGGCGCCATCGGCGCCGGCTACGCCCAAAGCTGTGCGGCGGTTCGGTGACAAGCCTTGCCAGAGTGCCTGAAAGAAATGCTCTCGCGTCCGCCCGGGCAGCACGGTGACGCGCTCGAACTTTTCGTCCAACACCTCGTAAGCGTACCCATGAGCGAGAATCTGAAAGTGCTCTTTTGCTGTTTCGTTGCCGAGTGCCGCCATCACATCATCGGTTTGCGTGCCATCAAGTATCTGAATGTAGATGCCATTGCTCCATCCGGGCAGATTTTCAAGTGCATCCAGCACCAGACGTCCGGTGTCTGTTGCACTTGCAGCATCAAGGTAAAAACCTTCGAATGCGCGGTTCTCACGAACCACCTGCAAATAGCGTCGAGCCTCCTCGGCCTGGCGAAGCGGCACATGACCCGCCTCCAACTCAAGTAGCTCATGAGCATCGGCATACCACACCAACTCATTGGCAAAAGCACCAGGCAAGTCAGGAAACAGATCCACCAGCAATGCAGACTGTTGGCTCAATGTAGGTCCGTTACGTTCATAAATAATTTGGAACAGATTGAAATTGTTGCCGATGGCGTGCTCAAGCACTATCTGACGCAGAGCCTCCTCCCCCGCTTCAGTGGCACTGACAGTCGAGAGCAGATGGTCGCGCTCCGACGCTCTGAAAGCCGACAGCACATCGCGGTAGAAATAACCTTTACTCAAAGCGTCGCGACTCACTTTTATATATCGGGTAACTGCCGCTCCCGATGAAAAGCTTTTGAGTGTCTGCCCAGTAAAATCGGTCATGTTCAATGCCGTATGCGCCGGCCACCGTGGCAGGGACGTCAGCAAATAAAGCTGCAGTTCGAAATCTGCCTGCAAAGCCGTCTGCAGCGTTTTCATCTGCGTGATAAAGCTGTTCACATACAGATCGGCATTGAACCGTTGTACGGTATCGTTCAATGCTGCGGGCGGGCTCCGGAGCTCGAGAATTGCCTGACGCAATTCATTTTCATGCACCCCGCTAGCGGTCATTGCCTCCATTACCAAAGCATCATCCAGTTGCGCTTCGCTGTAACCAAGACGCCTCAGCAGCGTCAGGCGACTCCATTCCTGCGGTAGCTCGGCATCATGACGCCAAGCGCCGGAACCATTGGTTTCAAGCAGAGGTGCGTACTCGTTCGGCAGTCGCGAGGGAGGCTGGAGTTCCCACATTTCAGTATCGAGTTGCGGGCGCACGGCATACAAATAAGGCCCCAGTATCAAATAGGCTTGTCCCGCCAGCCGACGCAGGCCCATTTCATCGGTTTTCAGCCAGGAGGGTAAGGCGATCGTCTGACGATAGGGTGCTATGTCCGGATCCCACAATCGCATTTTTCCGCTGGACATTTTGATTTGACGGAGCCGCGCAATTACCCCGTCGCTCTTGAGGGTTTTATACGCGGCGGAGATACCGGCCTGCCCCCCGGCGAGCACCGTAGCGAGGATCAGGTTCTCCATTGTGTCGAAGAAATACTCAGTCGCCTGTTCCTGATCGCCTTGCACCCAGCTTTCGATACCGAGGTAAACACCTTGCAGTAACTGGAATGCGGTGACCGCCATCAGAACTTCACCGACCCCCGGAATAAATGACGCCGCAAACAGTGCCAGATCAATGCCTACCGTTTCGTAGGTTTCAAGCCGAGCCAGTCGCTCTTTCTCATCTTCATCGCCTGTCGGCACCACCAACCGGCGCGCGTTGCTCTTGACCAATGCAAGGCGGTGTAGAAAAAGACCAGTCAATCCGTCCCCGTTCATGTCCAGGGTGGTGAGTCGTAAAACGGTCGCTTTTTTGGGCAAGGGAGATGCATTGGATGGCTCAAGCAGACGCGCTTTTATCTCGGTACGAAAAACGACTTGCTCCTCCAGTGCAACGAATCGTAAAAAGTACTCAAGGAATTCCGGATGCCAGAACCGAGCGCTCAGTCGAACCTCCAGCCTAAAAAAATCTGCAAACTCCTGGAGGGGTTGCTCACGATTACCCGGGAGGTAGAGAATCCAGCGTTTGTCATCAGTTTTCAGCTGAAGAACCATCACCCCGTAGATCGTGCAGTCCAGCAACTTGAGGGAGTGAAAACTGAATGCCTCCTGAGAGAACCCGTCAGCGTCACTTTGCGCCAAAGCGCCCCGTAATCGCTGATGGGTATCTGCCGAGATGTACTGTTTCATCAGAGAAAGCTGCATATCGACTTCAAGACTGCGTCGCGAATGAGTCACGCAGGCTTTTTGCGCCAGCGGATCACTCTCAAATATCTGCGTCAGATGTTCCTGATATTGCTTTCCAAAATCCTGGTTTCGACATAAAAGCGCAAACTCATGGGGTTTTATTGGCAAAACACGGTTGCCTTGCCCGGGGATGTGTTCTGGCAAGTAAATCAGTGAATCAGCATGATAGTTATCGGGGGTTGTTTCGCCTGATGTGAAGTTTTCGCAGGCTGCCCGCACGAGATCCCTGGCTAATGGAAGAACTAGCTTGCGCCTCAGTCCCAGCAGACTGGATGTAGATCTGACGTGCTGAAAAACGCCGCCCGTGATATCCAGTGACTCCTTGAGTTTTTCGGACAATGCCCGCGTTAACTTTACGGTGACAAAACGATCGGGGTCTTGCAGTTTCTCGAATACGTTGCGCGCCTTGTCTTTAGAGGCAAAACTGGCGATCAACGTGTCATACAGTGCTTTTCGTTGTGCAGAACTGCTTAGCGTGAACCACGCCGGTAACTCCGCGCTCTTGAAGAACTCGAAGAAAACGCCTTGCTCGTGAGGTGTCAGTGTGACGCGCGGTGTCGTATTGCCCGTCATGATTGCGCCCCCCCATCGATCGGCGCCCTTTTGACTGGAGACGGAATGAACGCGGAGATTCGCTCTTCAATCCGTAAAAAACCAGTGAATGGGTCACTGCCTTCTGGCGGTGATAATTGCAAATCCTGAAACAGGTACCGACACAGTTCGCTAGATGAATCCATCTCCTCAATCATGTGCCAGACACGACCCTGCAACGGCGCATAGTTAATGACGTAATCTGCAGTACGCGCCATCGTTCCGAAAATACCGAAGAGGCGCTCACTTCCAGATTGAGAGGCAATCCGCGACCAACTGGCGCTGAGTTCGACAGCTCGCTCGGCGCGTAATCCGGTGACCCATGAATCTGGCAGATACAAGGTATGCGTCGGTGCAGCCAGCCACACGTTAATACCGGTCTGCTGTCGATGTTCAACCACCCAGCGCAAACTATCCAGGTCGATTAGCGGGTTACCCGAGAGCAATAAATTGCCCTCAACCACAGACTGTTTTCGAACAGCTTCCGGGATGCGAAGCAAGTGGTTATCACGCAAATCCAGACGTTCCAGGTAGGGAATGTCGAAGATGCCAATGGGACTTACCGTGAGGCCGGATGCGCGTAAATTGATCTGACGCAATTGCGGCATGTCCACCAACAAGGGGGGAATGCCTAGCGGGTTATCGCTCATATCGATGTAGCGCAGCTGCTTCAACCCGGCAACTTGCCCCGCCGTGGCTTCGGTCAACGTCAGACCGGTGGAGCGCAGATTGAGCACCTCCAGCTGACTCATCTGGCCAATCGCTGGCGGCAATGTACCGACTTCCTGTCCAAACGCATTGAACAAACGCAGATCGACGTCCTTCATGTTCAACCAGCGCAGCTTGGGAAAACACTCAAGAAAGCCATTGAGACTGCCCCGCTGAGCAAGATGAAAGCCAGGCATGGACAGCGATATCACGTCACGAAACTTGATGTTGATTTGCGGCAGGCTGTACATCGGGTCAAACGCCATGTCCAGATGGAAACCGACAAACTGGCCACTCTCAAAGACCAGGCTCTCCGGGCCGCTACGCCCTTGCCAAATGGAGATCAGTTCATCAGCGAGCTCGTAACGGTTCTCTCGCTCCCGATCCATTCGGTTTTCGATGCGAGCGTCGTTTTCGTCTTCAATTTCAACAAGGCTCATGCCCCGCGACAGCCCCTCCTCTTCGGTCAGCAGTTCGACGTCCATATCATTGATATCCCAATGGATGTCTTCGATCCACTCGCTGATATCAGCACCCAACTGCTCCATTTGCAGTCTCAGTCGATCGATTTCAATTTGTGCACCGTCTCCAAAAATCCTCAGGAACTCATCCGCCTGGGCATCGGAAATGGCTGGATAGAGCTCTTTGACCTGAAGCCGCATCACTTGACGGGAAAACTCGGCGTTTTGTGCGGTTGCGGGAAAGCCACCACCTCGCAATCCGGAAAAGTGAAAACTCGCCCCGGAATCCATCCGTTGCAGTCCAATCATCAATTCGGAGTGCGTGAACGCACCTTCGCGGATCTTCGCCTGAAAATCCGCGAGTTGATGTTCGATACGCAAGCCAATTGCCACGCGCTGTTCAACCGTCAACGCATTGAGCAGGCACTGTTCGAAGGGCACATTGGGCGTCTTGATCAATTGTATTTTCAAGGTTGCAGAGGGCAGTCCGATGCTGTCGACGATGCGGCTGCCGATGCCCTCCTCCAGTACTTCGATTCGCAGGTGCAAAGGCCAGCCGGACAAGCGCTCGAGCGTGTGTAGCACCAGCACATCGGTGTCGACGCTGCTCGTCGACTGAAGATAAAGCCCCTCGTAGGCGCGACAGGTTCGGATGTGCTGCTCATACTGGCGCGCCTTGTCACTCAACCGGGCAAAAACGCGCTTGATGTCCTCCAAGGTATGCGGCGCATCGATGTCGATCCCGGAACGGTCGAGGAACTGCTCCACCGCGCATTTCGGAAGCGTTGGGTATTGCTGACGAAACAGCTGGATCCACGGATTGTCCGAGTGCTGCAAGGCTTCATAACGCTGGCGAAACAGTTCGGCCCTGTCGTGCTGCACCTGGCCGGCTTCAACCGAGCCCTCCGGAAGCGCATCTGCGGCTTGTTGCAAATCCTGATCGATCGCAAAACGGTCGATGGTGTCCTGCAAAATAGGTGTTGGCGCTCGCCCGTCTGTCTGAAGCAGTCGTAGAGCATCGTCGCTGACGCCACTGACATGGCGAATCTGCAACAAAACGTCGTGGCTGAATCGCTCGACGCTTGGCCCGATGCCGCGCATCAGGGCAATGCGCTCAGCAACGGGCACGGTTACCGGTGACTCAGTCGCCACGGCGGTATCTTCGGAGCCTACCGGTGTCATGACCCGCTCGTGCGGTACGCTTTTGATGCTTGCCTGCTCAGTGGCCGCAGTCGCCCCGGCAGTCAACAGCGGCAGCGCATTCAGCAAACCGAATACAGTACGGGTGATGCCTTGCGACCGTTCGGTTGTGGTCGTTGCATCAACCGTTTCCGCCAGCCCGTAACCGGCATCAATAAGACCCGCCAGTGCGAGCAAGCCCTCGCCACCGGGGATCAATAAAGCCAGCGGCCCGTAACGATTGAGCCATTGCACCAGCGGCTCGACCACTGCGCTCAATTGCTCGCGATTGACCTGGGCATCGTCATGGATCGTGGCGATGCTGTCGAGCGCGGCCTGTTTCATCGCGAGTACCATCTGCGCGAAAGGGTCTGTGTCGACCGTGACTTTCTGCAGGTTTATATATTCAGCCGGATCCCAGTAACCATCGTTGTTGAAAAAACCGGCAGACGTGGTCAGAAGATGCTGGCGAGGGAACATCGCCATCCCCTGCAAAGCGGTGACAACACCGGCGTGCAGAATGCCATCAGCCCGTTCATCTTCGATGTAGTGCGCCGCCAAAGCTTGAGTTGTTTCGCTGGTGCCTGCGGCCTCTACCACCCATCGTCGTAATGCTTGCAGGTCGACGAATTCGTGAAAAGGTGATGAGTTACCGGGGATATACAGCAACCTGCGATCGTGACCGGGCTGAGCGAAGCACCAGATATCAATCGAGTCGTAGCGGTAGATTCGCAATCGACTGAATTCGATCTCTCTCGAAGCGACAAATCGCCCTTGCAGTTGCTCAAGCGTGAGCGTTTCCCAGGCTTGCTGCGCGTCCAGCCCGGCACCGCGCAATGCCAATTTTAGTCCCTCGTCCGAGAGGCTGTGTTCTTGATGCTGCAAATACGCAGCCATGACATAAGCTGACTTGACCCCTGTTTTTAATGGATACCCGTCAGTTGCATTGATGTCTTTGTCAGGTGGCCAGGTCTGATTGACGTAGTCGCCGTAGCGAGTCTTCAGCTCCAGCGTCCAGACCCAGCGTTTGAAATCATGAGGTGTCAGCGCCAGTTGTGTATCCGATGCATAGCGCTGGGGGATGGTTTGGCGGTAGATGCCTTCGTAGTCACGATGACCGCCGCCGGGAAACGACGTTTCATCGATCTCGGCAATGGCAATTTCTGGCCCTACCGATGGTGGGGTGTACAGGCCGAAGACGGTCTCGCCAAAACGCCCGGCGCCGACCGTTTGCTGGTTGGTCATGGCCGCCTGCAGCAGGCTTTCCGTTCTGATCAGACGGCCTTGATGAATGCCATTGAGCGAGGGATAACCACGAAAATCATATTGCAGATACGCCAGTTGTGACGTCGTCGGGGCAATGTCCTTGCCCCAGCGATTCTCGATCAAGTTCCGGGTGAAGCGGGTGGCACTGCGTGGCAGCGCTGTTTCCAGTTCCGAGGCCCACTGCTCATGTCTGAGCCGGCGGTTTTCTCCGTTCTCCGTCATTCTCTGCAATCCTTTGCATCGCTATAGGAGTTATCAGCCTATAGGGTGCGCGGCGAGAAAAATGCAGGACGTTTCCGCGATGGGCGAGGAAATTTCGCTAGGGGGGATGGGTGTTCAAGATCAAAAGATCGCAGCCTGCGGCAGCGCCTACATGGGGATATCTGTAGGCGCTGCCGCAGGCTGCGATCTTTGCGGACGAGCCGCTAATTACCAGAAGCGTTGTTGGGTCAAACGACTCCACCAGCTCAGCAACACGCGATCGACCGAACCGCTGGCCGCCATGCCGATGCGCTCTTGCAGGCTCTTACGCTCGGCGTAATGCAGGTGATAAACCTCGGACTTCTTCGCGCGTTCAGCGAGATACTCGTCACTGGTCTTGAGTTCGTCGACCAGCTGTTTGTCCAGCGCTGCCACACCGAGCCAGACTTCACCGGTAGCCACTTCGTCGATCGCCAGTTGCGGGCGATAGCGTGACACGAAGTTCTTGAACAGTTGGTGGGTGATGTCGAGGTCTTCCTGGAATTTCTCGCGGCCCTTTTCGGTGTTTTCGCCAAACACGGTCAGGGTGCGTTTGTATTCGCCGGCGGTCAGCACTTCGAAATCGATGTCGTGCTTCTTCAACAGGCGGTTGACGTTGGGCAACTGCGCGACCACACCAATCGAGCCGAGGATCGCAAACGGCGCGCTGATGATCTTCTCGCCAATGCACGCCATCATGTAACCGCCACTCGCGGCCACCTTATCGATGCACACGGTCAGCGGCACGCCGGCTTCGCGGATACGCGCCAGCTGCGAGGACGCCAGGCCATAGCTGTGCACCATGCCACCGCCACTTTCGAGACGCAGGACGACTTCGTCTTTCGGCGTCGCGAGAGTCAACAGTGCAGTGATTTCATGACGCAGGCTTTCGGTAGCCGAGGCTTTGATATCGCCATCGAAATCCAGCACAAACACCCGCGCTTTGGCGTCAGGTTTGTTCTTCTGCTTCTTCTCGGTTTTCTCGGCTTTGGCCTGGCCCTTGCGCAGCGCCTTGAGCTGATCCTTGTCGAGCAATGTCTGCTCCAGGCGTTCACGCAGGCCCTTATAGAAATCATTGAGCTTGCTGACCTGCAACTGACCGGCCGATTTGCGCCGGCCCTTGCTGCGCAACGCGGCAAAACTGGCGAGCACCACCAATATGGCGATCACCAAAGTAACGGTCTTGGCCAGGAAACTGGCGTATTCGGTGAAAAACTCCACAGAGACTCCTTAAAACAATGCGCGGATGCGAAACACACGCGGGATGACGCCAGCATACCCATGCACCGGCCCGTCGGCCAGCCGTGAAACCTCTGGCAACACGCCTGTAACGGGCATTTCAAACAAGCGTATGTTTTTTCATTGACAGCTCTCCGTCATCCTCATAACCTCGCCAAACCTTCAACGTACCGGGATGACGCGGACGTGGGCAGCATCTATCTGATTCGACATGGCCAGGCCTCCTTTGGTGCAGACGACTATGACGTCCTGTCGCCGACCGGTGTACGCCAGGCAGAAATCCTCGGTCAGCACCTCGCTGAACTGGGGATCAGCTTTGATCGTTGCATTGCCGGAGACCTGCGTCGTCAGCAACACACGGCTACCAGCGCACTGGAACAGTTCAGCGCTAAAGGCCTGAATGTGCCAACGCTGGAAACCGATGCCGCGTTTAACGAGTTCGATGCCGACGCGGTGATCCGCGCCCTGCTCCCGGCGATGCTCGAAGACGAACCGGAAGCGCTCGACATCCTGCGTAATGCCGCGCAAAACCGTGGCGAGTTCCAGCGTATTTTTGCCCTGATCATCGAGCGCTGGCTGGCTGGCACGTACGACACGCCGGGGCTGGAAAGCTGGCTGGGGTTTGTCGAGCGGGTTCAGGGCGGGCTGCATCGCATTCTCGATCTGGCGGACAAAAACCAGAAAATCGCCGTGTTCACTTCCGGCGGCACCATCACTGCCCTGCTCCACCTCATTACACAAATGCCTGCCAGACAGGCCTTCGAACTGAATTGGCAAATCGTCAACACCTCGCTCAGCCAGCTGAAATTCCGCGGCCGCGAGGTGGCACTGGCTTCCTTCAACAGTCACGCACATCTGCAACTGCTGAAGGCCCCGGAACTCATCACTTTTCGCTGAGTCCGGATGACTGTGACCCTTGCTGTAACCACCCAGCTCCTATGACCAAAAAAAGGATCGAATCATGACCTCCGTAGCTGATGCCGTAAAAGCAATGCAAGCCAAGTTCAACCCAGCCGCTGCTGCCGGCCTGGATCTGGTCTTCGGTTTCAACATCACTGACGAAGACAAGCAATACTCGCTGATCGTCAAAGACGGCACTTGCGACATCCAGGAAGGCGAAAACCCGGACGCCAACTGCACGCTGGTGCTGGACAGCGAAACCCTGAAAGGTATCGTCAGCGGCGAAACCGACGGCATGCAGGCTTTCATGGGCGGCAAGCTGCGCGTTGAAGGCGACATGATGCTGTCGATGAAACTGTCCGAACTGTTCCCTGCTTAATAGCAGCGTTCAGCGACACAAAAATCCCGCCCTTTGTGGCGGGATTTTTGCGTTCATGAGTTGGAGAAATGGTCAGTTCAGCGCCAACTCTTCCAACAATCGGGTATCCAGGCCGAAACGCTCCTGCGAGATCATGCGGAACTGCCCTTCGGCCAACTCGCAGCTCACCAGCAAATTCCATGAGTGCCGGGTCGCCGCCGAGGGCACCAGCAAGAAAGGGTGTTCGGCGAGTAACGCATCGGCAAAATCTTGCTGATTCGGTGACGTCCGTGCAGGACTCATCCAGTAGGGATTCGGCAATTCTTCCGGCTGGACGACCCGAACCAGGGCCTGATCGGATATCTCAAAGCACGTAAGGACATGGGGTTTTGTATCCAGACGATTAAAACTGCCGTGTGCCGCCACTTCGAGAATGGCCGTGGACGGATCGACTGACGCGTATACAACACGCCGTCCCGGACGGTTCCAGCGTCCCCCCTTACGCTCGGAGCCAATGCCACTGCTCCACGTGCATTTGTAGGCTTCCGGGTCGACACGCCAGGCAAACCAGCGATCATCCCAAGGCAGCGGGTTCATTGATAAACCCCGTATTTTGTCCGGTGCAGGTAGGCGTCGACCACTTGATAACCGAAAGGATTCTCGACCAGTTCAATCGGTTTGTAGCCGTTGAGCCATTTGGTCGGCTTGCGCAACCATTCTTCGGCCTCCGCCTGACCGTCGAAGACCTCGGTGGCAACTTCCAGCACATGGGCATATTGAAAGGCAACCATGCTTTGTTGCTGGCTGAGCAGGAAGGGTTTGCTGTCTTTGAGCAAGCGCCGCACGGTTCGGATGGATTTGCCGGTGATCATCTGAACAAGCTCACCCTCCTGGTAAAGCTCAGAGGTGGCGATCAGATTGACGACGTCCTGCAGTTCAAAACCTTGCTGCGTGTACCGGATGATAAACATAGGGTCTTCACCCCACTCCCTGCCGCGCAAGAGTACGTCGACAGGTTTGCCTTCGACCCGCTTCAGCCCCGTAAACCGAAGCGGTTTAGCAGTGGACATCGCATTGGCCTCCGAGGGGCACCTGGCTCGAACATCGCGCCAAAAATAGCGAGGGTGATAACGCGCTGCGTCGTTTTCAACGTGTATGTTTTGCATAATCCATCCGTTGTCAGGGGCCCGAACGTCCGAGCCGTAAGCGACTTCAATGTCACGTTCGATGTTATAGACCAGGCGTCCGACGACCAACCTGAAACAGTTGTCGGAAATATCCCGGTATTTGCGAAAAACACTCCGGCATCCGTAGGACGTTACTGGCGTTCAATACGCACGCACAGCAGTAATCATCGGGAAACGTTGACCCTGATCAGATCAATCCCCTCTCCCCCCGGGAGAGGGTTAGGGTGAGGGGCTTTTGCCCTTACAATACGCCGACCTCCCAAACCGGCCCGCCCATGGACATCGACCTCGCTCGCACCTTTCTCGAAATCGTCCGCCACGGCAGTCTCGCCGCCGCTGCGCAGAAGCTGTTCGTCACGCAAACAGCGATCACCGCCCGCGTGCAAAAACTCGAAAGCCAGCTGGGCAGTACGTTGTTCGTGCGCAACCGCGCCGGGGCAAAACTGACGCCCAACGGCGAAGCGTTCGTGGTCTATGCCAATCAACTGGTGCAAACCTGGGAAGCCGCGCGTCGTGATCTACCGCTCCCCGAAGGCCTGCACAACGTGTTGCACATCGGCGGCGAAGTCAGCCTGTGCAATCCGCTGATGCTCAGTTGGGCCGCTGAATTGCGAGAGAAAATCCCCGGGCATGCCCTGCGCATGGAAATTCGCGACGGTGAAAATCTGCTGCGGCAGCTCGAACTCGGCGTTCTTGACGCCGCGCTGGTCTATCAGCCGGAATACTGGCCGGGACTGCAGGTCGAGCAAGTGCTGGAAGAGAAACTGATTCTGGTACGCGCACCCGAGCGTCCCGATCCCTACGTTTACATCGACTGGGGCCCGGATTTCCGTCGTCAGCACGACGCCGCCCTGCCGGAAAAAGCCAAAGCTGCGCTGAGCTTCAACCTCGGCCCGCTGGCTCTGCAATACATCCTCGAACACGGCGGCAGCGGCTATTTCCGCACGCGCGTGGTGCGCACGTATCTGGAAAGCGGCGCGTTGGAAGCGGTGACCAAAGCCCCGGAATTCAGCTACCCGACGTATCTGGTGTATTCGCGAGATCGCGACTCGGCAACGCTGCAACAGGCCTTTGATCTGCTACGCGAGGTGATCCACACCGATGACGACTGGTCGCAGCGCTGGAACCCACTAAGCTGATAGCCGTTTTACACCGAAGCATGGCGCATGTGACCTCAAGGTTCGGCCTGCACAAATGGCCGGATCGGCTACGCTGCCGGGTATAACAACGATACCCGCAGGTGAACGCAGTGAGGCAGACCACCGAGGCATTTCGCAGCCGCTACCGTGCGGCCATTCATCCGCGCTACAACCCTTGGCTGCACGGGGTTTTCGTGCTGCTGTTCGGCGTGCTGGCCATCGTCGGGTTCTGGGGCACCGTGCAGCAAGTGCGGCCGCTGGAATGGCTCACTGTGCCGTTGAGCCTGTTGCTGTTCAACTTCGGCGTGTACATGGTTCATCGCCATCTCGGCCACCATAAAAAAGCCTTCGCGAAGATGTTCTACGCCCGGCATGCCGGCGATCATCACAGTTTTTTCACCCCCGGCCACATGACCTACGACAGTGCTCGCGACTGGCGGGTGATTCTGTTCCCGGCATGGCTGATCGTCATTCACACGCTGCTGATCACCCTGCCGTTGTGGTGGCTGATCGCGCAGGTGAACGCCAACGTTGCCGGGCTCTTCGCCGGGTGCATGGTGCTCGGATATCTGACTTACGAAGTGTTTCACGCCTGCGAACACCTGCCGCCAAACAACCCGCTGACACGCTTGCCGTGGATCCGGCAGATGCGCCGTTTGCACGAACTGCATCATCGTCGCGAACGCATGCAGGAACGTAATTTCAATATCGTTTTCCCGCTGATGGACTACCTGTTCGGCACCCTTTACTGGGAGTCGGAACCCGCCCCTTTGAGCTATTCAAAAATGCCCATGACCCGCCTGCAGCACCAGATCGATATCGCCGGTGAGCCGATCGCCGTGCTCGCCTACGCCGCCAGCGTCAACCGCTGGCCGGAGTGGCATCCGTCGTCGCTGAAGATCGACGGTGCACACGGCCCGCTGCATGCCGGCTCGCGTTTCGAAGAGGACATTCATGCCGGAGGTCGCGCAGGGCATTTGCGCTGGGAGGTCACCGAATACCTGCCGGGCCGCCGCTGGTGCGCGCGGGCCCAAGGTGATCATGGCTTGTCGTTGCTGCTGACGTATGAGTGCGCGGCCGAAGGTAACGGCACGCGGTTTGTGCGCACGCTGGATTATCGCTTTGAAGGTTTGGGCATGCGCATCGCCAATCACCTGCTGCTCAAACGCCGGATTGATCGCGAATCGGCGGCGTCGATGTTGGCCTTGCGCGACATGGCTGCTCAGCACCTGGCCTCGGCGAGGGCCAGCGCGTGAAGGTGCGGCACGTTGTGTTGTTACCGCTCGTCATCGTCATCGGATATTTACTGCTGATGCCGACCAAAATCGAACCAGTCGCCTGGTCGCCGCAGCATGCGCCATCGCTGAAAGAAGGCCCCTACGCCGAGAACCAGAAACTCAAAGGCGCAGCGCAAGTCGGGCCGAGCGATATCGAAGGCCCGGAGGCGCTGCTGCTGGAGGAGGATTTCCTGATCACCGGCCTGCATGACGGCCGACTGATCCGCACCAGCCTCGATGGCACGCAGCGCCAAGTGCTGGCCGATACCGGCGGGCGTCCGCTGGGATTGGCTCGGCATCCGAACGGCATGCTGGTCATTGCCGACGGGGTGAAAGGCTTGCTGTCGCTGGATGCGCAAGGGCAATTGATCCCGCTGACCACCGCCGCCAATGGCTTGGCCTTCGGTTTCACCGATGATGTGGCGATCGATGCGCCCGGGCATTTCGCCTATTTCAGCGATGCGAGCAGCCGTTGGGGTTACGGCCATGACGGCGAGGCGATCATCGAGCACGGCGGCGACGGGCGTTTGCTGCGCTATGACTTTCAGACCGGCAAGACCAGCGTGTTGCTGGACAAACTGGAGTTCGCCAACGGCGTGACCCTCGGCCCGGATGACGCCTATGTACTGGTCAATGAAACCGGGGCTTATCGCATCAGCCGCTATTGGCTGACCGGGCCGAAAGCCGGCACTCACGACCTGTTTATCGACAATCTGCCGGGGCTGCCGGACAACCTCGCGTTCAATGGCCGTGACCGGTTTTGGGTGGCGCTGTATGCGCCGCGCAATACGCTGCTGGACGCCACGGCGGGGCATCCGTTCCTGCGCAAGATGATCGTGCGGGCGTTGAAGCTGGTGCCGGCGCCGGTGGACAAGCGCGGGTTTGTGCTGGGGCTGGATCTGGACGGCAAGGTGATTGCCAATTTGCAGGACGCCAGCGATGGCAATTATTCGCCGATTACCACGGTTAGGGAGTATGGGCAGTGGTTGTATTTTGGGTCGTTGAAGGCGACGCATATGGCGCGGATGTCGTTGGATGGGGCCCTTAAGTGAATCTGGTGGATTGATGTTGAATTGAACGACGCCTTCGCGGGCAAGCCTTGCTCCTACAGTTGAAATGCAATCATCTGTAGGAGCAAGGCTTGCCCGCGAAGGCGTCAGTCAGTTACTGGATTTATCGAATTTTTCGGGATCTTCGTCTTCCGGCAAATCCTCATCCGGCTCTTCCGGATTAGCCGTCGTGTGCGCCGGGCTATTCGGCTCAGGATGCGTCGGAACCGGGTCAAAAGCGCCCTGCTCTTCACTGGGGAATTTGGGATCGTTCATAAGGCACCTCGCAAAGAGTCGATGATTGAAGACTCTGAACATTCGAGGTGCCGGTCGGGGCTCTCGTTCCAGTCAATCCGCAACCGATGGTCGGCGGATCAACCCGCCTTCAGGATCGCGCCTGCAATTGCTCGACAATCTTGTCTTTGACCTGCAAGCGTTTCTCTTTGAGTTTTTTCAGCGTGTCATCGCTGGGCGCATCCGAGGTCGCCGTCTCGGCCTTGACTACATCGGCGTCTGCCTGGGAATACTTGTTGATCAGTGCGTCCAGATGTGGATCCGCGGTGCGTTTTTGCTGGATCTCTTCCTTCGTAAGCTTCAAATCCTGTAACAAGTCATGAGTCACCGGCATGGAACACCTCCGTCAATTGATCGGCTGGCCCGCGCGACCGATTGCGCTGGCCAGTTATCAGAATGGCCTCGGTTGGGGCGTTCTGTCGACCACCTGTCAGACCAGCGGTGCCCGTTCGTCGCCCTGTCGCAAATGCGATAAAACCTTTAAACGCCGCGCCGCCTCCATTGAGTATCACCAACAAAAACCTGCGTGGAGATACACCAATGGACGGATTCAACTTGCGTCATCTGTTTTTGGCTGTCGCTTTGAGCACCGGTATGGGCAGCGCTTTCGCCGCGACTGACAATGATTTCGTCGATAACGCCGCTGCCGGTGGTATCGCTGAAATCGAAGCGAGTCGCCTGGCCCTGGAAAAGAGCTCATCGGCCGATATTAAAGCGTTTGCCAACATGATGATCACTGACCATGGCAAGGCTAACGATGAGCTGGCGAGCATTGCCAAGGCCAACGATATCGAGGTGCCGGATACCACGACGCTGGTCAAACAGGCCAAGGAAAAAATCCTCGACATGCGTGATGAGTCGTTTGATGCGGCCTACGCCAACAATCAGGTGAAGGCGCACGAAGAGACCATTGAGCTGTTCAAGAAACAGGCGAATACCGTGACGGATGACAAGGTCAAGGGCGCGACTGAATTGAAGGCGTTTGCGCAGAAAATGTTGCCGGGGTTGGAGAAACATCTGGCGGCGGCGAAAGAGCTGCAGGCCAAGCATCCTAGTAAGTAAAGGCTTTACCGTCACCCCAGCCCTCTCCCGCAGGGAGAGGGGGCCGACCGAGTTGAATGTTCGAGGTACGTCGACCTGAAAGGTCTGCATCGAACTCAGGATTCAGATGCTAACTCAGGTTCAAGTATCGAAATCCAGAGTCGAACTCAGATTTTGAACAACACAAAGATCGGCTCCCTTCCCCCTCTACCCCTTGGGGGAGAGGGCTGGGGTGAGGGGGATCGATTCAAGCCCCACCACGATAACCAAGCAAAAAAAGCCGCATCCAAAAGATGCGGCCTCATCATTTACGCCCAACCTCAACCCCCATCCGTATCAATATCCGCATCCGTCTCCTCCCCCGGTTCCGCACGATCCGGCTTAGGCTCAAACCCCGGGCTGAACTCGTTGTCATTATCCGTATGCTTGTTCTTCTGATCCACCGCCGGATCGGCGCTTTGCGCCTGGCCATCCTCACCCTGCTGCTGCGTCGGCGCAGGCTGCCCCGGCACTTGCGGATCGATTGCCGGATCGTTACGGTTGATCGGTTCGGAGGATTGATTCTGTTGCGGATTGGTTTGCTCGTTCATAATCACCTCGTTCGTCAAAGCAAGCGCGACTGAAACCAGCCGGGCCTTGAAGATTCGAAGCCTGCACCACGTCAACGTTCAAAACATCTCCACTCCCCGTCACGCCGACTAGAGTTACCGGGGCGTTCGTTGCGCCAGATCAAAAATATCCTGGCGGGATCGAACAACTATTTAGAACGGCAAATGTCGATGTCTTCGCGCCGATCAATTTTTATCGAATCGGCCCCAAATTCGTTACGGAGCAACAGGCACATGGCAGCACTGCAGAACAGCACACTCGATGCGATGAAAAACAAGCAAACGCAACTGCTGAGCGAATGGATCAACGGCCTGCAAGCCAGCGGTTCCACGCGCAATCTGAAAGAACACGACCTGCAGCAACAAACCTCCGAATTTCTGCAATTGGTGGTCAGCGGTCTCGAGAACGACAACGGCACCAACATCGCCACGCCAGGTTGGGAGGCGACCCGCCAGTTCCTCGAAAAGCTCTCGCACAGTCGCGCCCTGCTCGGCCAGGATTCGCAGCAAACCGCCAGCTTCATTTTCGCCCTCAAAGGCCCGCTGTTTAACCTGCTGCAAGCTCACTACAAAGAACAACCGGCGCTGCTCGCCGAACAACTCTGGGAGATCTCCGAGCTGCTCGACGCGTTCGGCATGCACACCATCCGCACCTTCCAGAAATCCCGTGAAGCGGTGATCAAGCGTCAGCAGGAAGAACTGCTGGAACTGTCGACTCCGGTGGTCAAGCTGTGGGACGGCGTTTTGGCGCTGCCGATGATCGGCACGCTCGATTCGCAACGCACGCAAGTGGTGATGGAATCGCTGCTGCAACGCATCGTCGACACCGGTTCGGAAATCGCCATCATCGACATCACCGGCGTGCCGACGGTCGACACCCTGGTTGCGCAACACCTGCTGAAAACCGTGACCGCGATCCGCCTGATGGGCGCTGACTGCATCATCAGCGGCGTACGTCCGCAAATCGCGCAAACCATCGTCCACCTTGGTCTCGACCTGCAAGGCGTGGTGACCAAAGCCAACCTGGCAGACGCGTTGAAACTGGCCCTGACCCGTCTGGGTATCAGCCTCGTCAAGACGGCTTAAGCATGGAACGTATCCCGATTCTTCAGATGGGCGACTTTTTGCTGGTGACCATTCAGGTCGACATGCATGACCAACTCGCCCTCACCCTGCAGGACGATTTGTCCGAACGCATCAGCAAAACCTCGGCGCGCGGGGTGTTGATCGACATCTCGGCGCTGGACATGGTCGACTCGTTCATCGGCCGGATGATCGGCACGATTTCCGGCCTGTCGAAAATCATGGACGCCGAAACCGTGTTGGTCGGCATGCAGCCGGCCGTCGCGATCACCCTGGTTGAACTCGGCATGACCTTGCCCGGCGTGAGCACCGCGCTGAACGTCGAGCGAGGGATGAAACTGCTGCGAGAACGAGTATTGCAACAATGACCGTGCGCAGTAGCGGTACTCAACCGATCCATATCGAGCAAGACGTGGTACTCGCGCGTCAGACCGCGCGCAAGCTCGCCACTGAGTGCGGCATGCGCCTGATCGACCTGACCAAAATGGTCACGGCGGTCAGCGAGCTGGCGCGCAACACCATGGTCTATGGCGGTGGCGGCGACATGGACTGGCAGATTCTCGATGAGGATCACAAGGTCGGTCTGCGTCTGACGTTTCGCGATGAAGGCCCCGGCATTCCCGACTTGAAACTGGCGATGACCGATGGCTGGACCTCCGGCAGCGGCATGGGGCTGGGCCTGACCGGCGCTAAACGATTGGTAGAAGAGTTCGAACTCGACACCGAACCCGGCAAAGGCACTCGAATAACGATTACCCGATGGACATGAATATCCGCTCCAGCCTGACCCAGGTGCTGCCGATCGAGGACAGCAGCCAGATCGGCTACGCACGGCGTACCGCGCAGCAATTGGCCGAACGGCATGGCTTCGATGAACGCGATGCGGGGCGTGTTGCACTGGTGGCGACAGAGTTGGCCAGCAACATACTCAAGCACGCCAGCCACGGTGAAATGCACTTGCGGGTGTTGCCGCGCCCTGATGGTTTTGGCATCGAAATGCTCGCCGTGGATCGCGCCCAGGGCTTTGATCTGGAGGCTTGTCTGGCCGACGGCTTCTCCACCGGTGGCACCCAAGGCATCGGTCTCGGCTCGATTTCGCGCCAGGCCGAAGTGTTTGATGTCTACGCCGATAACCGTGGCGCGGTATTGCTGGCGCGACTGTATCCGCGCGCTGACCGGGCGCCCGACATTCGCTTCGGTGTCAGCCAGCACTCGCTGCACAACGATCCCGCGTGCGGCGACGTCTGGCACCTGGCCTATGAGGACGGCAACATCAGTGCGTTGATCATCGACGGTCTGGGCCATGGCGAAGAAGCCGAACGCGCCGGCCTTGCAGGCGCCGAAACCTTCGCCCTGACGCCGTTCGCCGAACCGGTCATGCTGATGGAGGACATGCATCGCGACATGATCGGCAGCCGGGGCGGCGCTGTCGCGTTTACCCAGTTCAACGCGCACCGCGACAGTCTGACTTTTGCCGGCGTCGGCAACATTGGCGCCAGCCTGATCTCCGCCGACAAATCCCGCGGGCTGGCCTCGCACCCAGGCATTGTCGGCGTGCAGTACCGGAAAGCCCGGCCCTTTGACTATGCTCACGTGAACGGACATCTATTGATCATGTACAGCGACGGCTTGCAGTCCCGTTGGAACCTTCAAGACTATCCCGGCCTGGTGCACCGCCATCCCGCCGTGATAGCCAGCGTCCTGCACCGCGACTTCTGTCGCGGGCGCGACGATGTAACGGTGCTGGTCGTTGCCCTGGAGGCCGCCCATGGCTGAGTCGCCGATTCTCAACAGCGCCGAACAGGCCGCGCTGATTGCGCAATTGCAGAGCGAAACCGCGGCCCTGCGCGAAGAGCTCGATGAAACCAACCAGGGCGTGCTGGCCCTGTACGCCGAACTCGATATTCAGGCTGAGGAGCTGCGCCAGGCCTCGGACTTGAAGAGCCGTTTTCTGTCGTACATGAGCCACGAGTTCCGCACGCCGCTGGGCTCGATCCTGAGCATCAACAGCCTGCTCGCCGATGAACTCGACGGCCCGCTCAGCCCTGAGCAGCACAAACAGGTCGCGTTCGTCAGCACTGCCGCCCGCGAGCTCAGCGACATGGTCGATGACTTGCTCGATCTGGCGAAAATCGAGGCCGGGCGCATCACCATTTCCCCGGCGTGGTTCGACATGTTCGACCTGTTCTCGGCACTGCGCGGGATGTTCCGGCCGATTGTCGATGCCTCGGCGGTCGATCTGATTTTCGAAGAACCGGTCGGCCTGCCACGTCTGTACACCGATGACAAGAAACTCGCGCAGATCCTGCGCAACTTCATTTCCAACTCGCTGAAGTTCACCACACGCGGCGAAGTGCGGGTGTCGGCGCGGCTGGAAGGCATCGACAAAGTACGTTTTGCCGTCAGCGACACCGGTATTGGTATCGCTGCCGAGCTGCATGGCGCATTGTTCGAGGACTTTTCCCAGGTCGACTCGCCGTTGCAGAAACGTCTGCGCGGCACCGGGCTGGGCCTGTCGCTGTGTAAACGCTTCGCGGCCCTGCTGGGCGGTGAAGTCGGCCTGGAAAGCACGCCGGGGGTCGGTTCGACCTTCTTCGTGATCATTCCGCTGGCGATCGCTCTGGAGAACGTCGATGAAACGTGACATCCGCCTGTTGATCGTCGACGACAACGTCGCCACCCGCTACGCCCTGCGCCGGCGTCTGGAACGCCACGACTACCAAGTGCTGGAGGCCGGCACCGGGACTGACGGGCTGGCGCTGATCGAGAGCGAACCGCTGGATGCGCTGATTCTCGACGTCAACCTGCCGGACATGAGCGGTTTCGACATTGTGCGCATCTTGCGTGCCGATGCGCGCACCGCGTTGCTGCCAGTGATCCACGTGTCCGCCGCCTCGATTCAGACCGGCGACATCATCACCGGTCTCGACGCCGGCGCCGATGCTTACTTGATTCACCCGGTCGACCCGGATGTGTTGCTCGCGACCCTGCGCACACTGCTGCGAGTGCGCGACACCGAAAACGCCCTGCGTGAGAGCGAGGCGCGATTCCGCGAGATTTTCGCCAACGTCTCGGCGCCGATTGCGGTGCTTGATGCGCATTTGAAAGTGCATGAATGTAACCACGCCTTCGCCCAACTGATTCTCGACAATCAGGATCCGCAAACCCTGCGCGAATGCTTCGCCGACGATCAAAGCGCAATCCTCAACGAACTGCGCCTGCGCCTGGTCGATGGCGAACGCTGGAAAGGCACGCTGAACATGCGCGTGCTCGGTGAGCTTCGCGAGACTGAATGGCAGATTTCGCCGTACCGCACGCCGGAGCTGAGCCTGGTGTTCGTCGAAGACGTCACCGAACACCGTCATCGCGAACGCTCGCACCTGGCGCGACTGGACGACACCACCACGCAACTGGCCAAGGAAGTCGCCGAGCGTGTGCGTGCCGAATCGCAGTTACTGCAAGTGCAGAAAATGGATGCGCTGGGCAAACTCACCGGCGGCATCGCCCACGACTTCAACAACCTGCTGACCGGCATCATCACCAGCCTGGAATTGATTCAGAAACGCGTGGCTGACGATCGACCGGAAAAGGTGCAGTTCTACGCCAAAGCGGCACTGAACTCGGCAATGAGCGCCGCCGCCCTCACCCATCGCTTGCTGGCCTTCGCCCGTCAGCAACCGCTGGACACGCGGCCGGTGGACATCAACGAGCATGTGCGGTCACTGGAAGAACTGCTGACCCGCACCATCGGCGAACGCATCAACCTCAAGCTTGAGCTGACCAGCAAACCGGCGATTGCGCTGGTCGACCCGGTGCAGCTGGAAAGTGCGGTGCTCAATCTGGTGATCAACGCCCGCGATGCGCTGCCCTCGGGCGGTAATGTCTGGGTCAACACTTACGCCGCTTATTCCCATGGCGATCCGAATCTGGCCGATGGCGCTTACGTCGCCCTGTCGGTGCGCGATGACGGCACGGGCATCGAGCACAACGTGATCGACAAGGTCTTCGATCCGTTCTTCACCACCAAACCGCTGGGCCAGGGCACGGGGTTGGGGTTGTCGACCATTTACGGTTTCGCCCGCCAGTCCGGCGGCGATGCGCACATTCGCAGCGTGGCGCGACGCGGCACAGAAGTGACAATCATGTTGCCGGCGACCAGCGATCCGACCGGTGCTGACATTCCGGCACCAGTGGTCGATCCGCAGGGCACCGGTGAGCATGTGCTGATCGTCGAGGACATGCCGTCGGTGCGGATGTTTGTCACTGAAGTGCTGGAGGATGCCGGTTATCGCTGCACCCAGGCGGCGGATATCGAAACGGCGCTGGAACGATTGCAGAACGATGCGTCGATCAATCTGCTGCTGACTGATGTCGGCTTACCGCGCATGAGCGGGCGGGAACTGGCGGACGTGGCGCGGGGCTGGCGTGAGGGTTTGCCGATCCTGTTTATGACCGGGTATGCGGAAACGGCGATCAATCGGCAGGTGTTTCTCGGGACAGGCATGGACATGCTGGTCAAACCATTCCAGATCAGCGAACTGCTCGACAAAGTCCGCCGCACCCTCGACGGCGCCTGACAGATCGTTTTCGCGAGCAAGCTCGGCTCCTACAGTGTTCTGCGGTGTACTCGGAACCATCGTAGGAGCTGAGCTTGCTCGCGAAGAGGCCAGCCCGGCCAATACACCTATCGGTTCAACGCGCGGGCCAAAAACGGCGCAGTCTTGCTCTTCTTGCTCGCCGCAACCTTCTGCGGCGTGCCCGCCACCACAATCTTGCCGCCCTGATCGCCCGCACCCGGGCCGATGTCGATCACCCAGTCACTCTGCGCGACCACGCGCATTTCGTGCTCGACCACAATCACCGTATGACCCGCCGTCACCAGCGTATCGAGCTGTTCCAGCAACCGGTCAACATCGCGCGGATGCAACCCTGTGGTGGGTTCATCCAGCACATACAACGTCGCGCCGCGTTGATTGCGTTGCAACTCGGTAGCCAGTTTGATCCGCTGTGCTTCACCGCCGGACAACTCTGTGGCCGGTTGCCCGAGGCGCAAATATCCGAGGCCAATATCGCGCAGCACTTCCAGCGAGCGACGAATCCCCGGCTGCCCGGCAAACACCGTCACCGCCTCATCGACCGTCAATTGCAGCACCTGCGCGATGCTCAAACCCTCCCACAGCACCGCCAGCGTCTGCGGGTTGTATCGCGCGCCATGACAGGTCGGGCACGGCGCATACACGCTGGGCATAAACAACAATTCCACACTGACAAACCCTTCACCCTCGCACGTGGCGCAACGGCCCTTGGCGACGTTGAAAGAAAACTGCCCGGCGTCGTACCCCGCCGCGCGCGCCTCGGGGGTGGCGGCGAACAGCTTGCGCACGTTGTCGAACAGCCCGGTGTAGGTCGCCAGATTGGAGCGCGGTGTGCGGCCGATGGGTTTCTGATCAACTTGCACCAGCCGTTTGATCGATTCCAGTCCAGCCGTGACCTGGCCGCTGCTGACCTGCGGCGCATCGTCTTCGAGGCTGAGCTCTTCCGCTTCGCTTTCAACCGTCGGCCGCCCCAGTTGCGCGCCGACCAGTTCGAGCAATGCCTGACTGACCAGACTCGACTTGCCCGAGCCGGAGACACCGGTGACCGAGGTAAAACAGCCCAAGGGAAATTCAGCACTGAGGTTGTTGAGGTTATTGCGGGTGATGCCATCAAGTTTCAGCCACGCCGTCGGCTTGCGCGCAGCGCGAGTTTGTCGCTGGGTTTCAGCAAACAGATAAGCGCGGGTTTGCGACTCTTTAATATCGGCCAATCCCGCCGGAGGGCCGCTGTACAACACCTGCCCGCCCTTCTCGCCCGCCGCCGGGCCTACGTCGATCAACCAGTCAGCGCGGCGCATGGTTTCCAGATCATGCTCGACCACGAACAGCGTGTTGCCGTCCGCCTTCAGCCGCTGCAAAGCTTCGAACAACGCCTCGCCATCCGCTGGATGCAAACCGGCAGAAGGCTCGTCGAGCACATAAATAACGCCGAACAACTGCGAGCCCAATTGCGTCGCCAGGCGCAAGCGTTGCAGCTCACCGGACGACAACGTCGGCGTGCTGCGCTCCAGCGCCAGATAGCCGAGTCCCAGATCGGTTAAGGTGCTGACGCGCTCCAGCAGATCTTCGGCAATGCGCTGCGCCGCCAGACGCTTCTCCAGCGACAGGTTCGGCGTGTGTCGCACATCCGGCGCACTCGCGTGACCACTGCCGCCGTGGGCCACCCTTTGCTGACGAGCCTCGCGGGTTTGCGCATGGCTCAGGGTTTCGCCGGTTTCCTCGGCGTGCTGCAGATAGCTCGCCGCAGCTACCGGTCGCAGCACCTCGGCCACTTGCAGCAACGGCATCTGCGACAACTCACCAATGTCGTACCCGGCAAAGGTCACCGACAACGCTTCACGCTTAAGGCGTTTGCCGTCACATAACGGGCAAGGACTGCCGAGCATGAATTGCGAAACACGCTTCTTCATCAGCGCACTTTGCGAATGGGTAAACGTGTGCAGGATGTAGCGACGCGCGCCGGTGAAGGTGCCCTGGTAGCTCGGCTCCATTTTGCGCTTGAGGGCGACGCGGGTTTCTTCCGGGGTCAGCCCGGCGTACACCGGCACGGTCGGGGTTTCTTCGGTGAAGAGAATCCAGTCGCGCTGCTTTTTCGGCAGTTTCTTCCACGGAATGTCGACGTCGATGCCCATGGTCACGAGGATGTCGCGCAGGTTCTGCCCTTGCCACGCCAGCGGCCAGGAGGCCACGGCGCGCTGGCGGATGGTCAGATTCGGATCGGGCACCATCAGCGCTTCGGTGACTTCATAGACCCGGCCGAGGCCATGGCAGTCCGGGCACGCGCCCTGCGGGGTGTTCGGCGAAAAGTCTTCGGCGTACAGCATCGCCTGCCCCGGCGGGTAACTGCCGGCGCGCGAATAGAGCATGCGAATCAGGCTCGACAATGTGGTCACGCTGCCCACTGAAGACCGCGTGCTTGGCGTGCCGCGCTGTTGTTGCAGGGCCACGGCGGGCGGCAGGCCCTCGATGGAATCGACATCGGGCACGCCGACCTGATCGATCAGCCTTCTCGCGTAGGGTGCGACGGATTCGAAGTAGCGGCGCTGGGCTTCGGCATACAAGGTCGAGAATGCCAGCGAGGATTTGCCCGAGCCGGACACGCCAGTGAATACCACCAGCGCATCGCGGGGGATGTCGATGTCGACGTTCTTCAGGTTGTGTTCACGCGCGCCCCGCACACGAACCATGCCGGCGGGTGCTTTCGAATTACGCTTGGAAGTCATTGGCGGGCCTTGATCGGAAAACAGAAAAAACGTCTATGACTAATGAGGCCTCATTGATTGCGGAGTTCATTGTGGCGAGGGGATTTATCCCCGTTGGAGTGCGAAGCGCTCCCCTGCATTTTTCCAGTTGAACCGCATTCTCAGGATTTACGACTGCTGCGCAGCCGAACGGGGATAAATCCCCTCGCCACAGGTAACTCCCTACAGAGCTCGAGTAGGCTCAAGGTTCTGTCCCAGTCAGGCATTAAGCACCGCACGAATCATCTGCAACATCGCTTCCGGGCTGTACGGCTTGCTCAGCAAATGCGTGTCCGGGCTCAACTGGTGATTGCGCGAGATGATGTCGCGGGTGTGCCCGGAGGTGAACAGCACCGCCACCGCCGGTATCTGCACTTTGGCCCACGCCGCCAGATCCGAACTCTTGATCAACCCCGGCATGACCACGTCGGTAAAGATCAGATCCACCTCGATCCCTTCCAGCAACATCTGCATCGCCACATCGCCGTTACCGGCCGTCAACACGCGATAGCCTTCCTCGCGCAGCAACTCGACCGCCGAGGCACGCACGGCGTCGTTGTCCTCGACCACCAGAATCGTCTCATGCCCGCCGCCCTGCAGATTCTCCACACTCGGAGCCTCATCGCGAACCGGCCGCAAGCTGCGCGGGAAATACAACTGCACCCGCGTGCCCTCGCCGACCTGGCTGGCAATCTCGACATGCCCGCCGCTCTGTTTGACGAAGCCAAACACCATGCTCAAACCCAACCCCGTGCCTTGGCCGTCAGCCTTGGTGGTGAAGAACGGTTCGAACACTTGCTCAAGTATCTGCGCAGGAATACCAGCGCCGGTATCG
The DNA here is from genome assembly GCF_001269815.1 of Pseudomonas sp. P1.31. NCBI lineage: Bacteria > Pseudomonadati > Pseudomonadota > Gammaproteobacteria > Pseudomonadales > Pseudomonadaceae > Pseudomonas > Pseudomonas sp. P1.31. Next base: position 172,775 of record NZ_LHVN01000021.1, read on the forward strand.
CTCACCGCCACGCGCACAAACTCGCCGGGGACGATGCCTTTACCCGCGCAAAACTCGCTGTCGAGTCGAACGTTGGCGGCACTCAAACCAATCGTGCCTTCGCCCTTCATCGCATCGCGGGCGTTGATCGCCAGATTGAGAATGGCGTTTTCCAGTTGATTGCGGTCGACGTTGATGTGCCACGGCTCTGCCGGTAATTGCACATCAATCTGAATGGTTTCGCCCAGTGCGCGCTGGAGCAATTCGCCGACGCCATCGAAAATCTGCTGCGGATTGCACACCGCCGGCGACAACGGTTGCCGGCGCGCGAATGCGAGCAGTTGCGAAGACAGTTTGGCGCCACGCTCGACCGCTGCCAGCGAGGCACTGACGCGGCGCTGCACGTTGGCGTTATCAGGCTCATGCCGGGCCAGCAAATGCAGATTGCCAGCGATCACTTGCAGCAGGTTATTGAAGTCGTGGGCAACGCCGCCGGTGAGGCCGCCAATCGATTCAAGCTTCTGCGACTGGCGCAGTTGCTCTTCTGCCGCGAGCCGCGCCTCGACTTCTGCGCCGACGCGCTGTTCGAGGTTGCGGGTGAATTTAAGCAGGGATTCTTCGGCGATTTTGCGTTCATGAATGTCGATCAGCACGCCGGGGAAGCGCAGCGGTTCGCCGTTCTCGTTGAACTGGCAAGCGCCGCTGGCCAGCACCCAGAAATAGCTACCGTCGCCGCGACGAACCCGATATTCGGCGTTGTACGGCTCGCCGGTCTGCACGCACCGGGTGACTCGTTCCTGCACCCAGTCGAAGTCATCCGGGTGGATGCGCGACTCGGCAACGTCCTGAGACAAATTGCTCAGATCCTGATCCGGCGGGTAGGAGAAGGTGCGGGCAAAACGCTCATCCGCGGACAGTCGGTTGTTTTTCACGTCCCACACGAATGAACCGACCAACGCCCCCGCATTCAATGCCAGACGCACGCGTTCGTTATCGGCGCGATAGGCGTTTTCGGCCTCTTGGCGCAGTCTTTCGGAAATCACGAACTCGGTGGTTTCCACCACCATTGCCATCACCCCGGCAGGCGCTCCGGCATCATTGGAAACGGGACTGTAATAGAGATCGAGCCAAACCTCCTCGGGGACACCATCGCGCAGCAGTACCAGCGCCTTGTTGCGAAACGACAAGGTGCCGCCCGCCAGGCAGGTGTCGACCACATGGCGATTGAATTCGGCGACTTCCGGCCAGCCCAGTTCTACCGGCACACCGAGCAGATACGGATGGCGACCACCGGCAAATTCCGAATAGGCGTCGTTGTAGATCATGTAGCCGGCACGGCCCCAGAGCATGACCATCGGCAGCGGCGAGGCCAGCATCAATTGCACCGCACTGCACAGGCTCGCCGGCCAGGTATTCAGTGGGCCCAGTTCAGTGTGGCTCCAGTCGAACGCGCGGATACGTTCGGCCATTTCGCCTTGCCAGCCATCACAGCCGTGGCTATCGGATAAAAACTGCATCGACTGACTCGGTGTCCTGTGGTGGTTGCCCGATAAATCGCGACGCCAGAACGACGCGACGCCCGTCTGTTTCGAGCGTCTTCAGTCGTATTGGTTTCGTAAGAGGTATAGCCGATTTCGTCCCCGCTCGGAGACTAGACCCCGATCAGGTGCTTGAGCGGATGGTAGCCAGTTTTCATCTTCGCGGCGACGTCGAGAATGGCTTTTTCGATGCCGTTCAAATGCATGCAGGTCAGCTCGATGGCAGCGCTCTGATTGCCAGCCTCGATGTATTCGATCAGGCGCAGGTGTTCGTCATCGCGGCACACTTCATGGCTGTCGTCGTCCAGTGCGGCGGCATACAGCGAGGCGCGCGAGATCAGCTTCTGGAACCAGTCGAGCAACACCGGGTTATTGAGGCTGCGCGCCAGTTTGATGTGGAACTCGCCGAGCAGATGAATCAACCGTTCGTGGTCACCGGCAGCGTGCGCTTCGTCTTCCAGCAATAGATGTTCACGCAAGTCCTGCATCGCCGCGCTGTCCTTGCGTCGGCACAGTTCAGTGACGATGCCGATCTCGATTAGACGGCGGGTTTCGAACAGCGAACGGATCTCTTCATTGCTCGGCAATGACACCGACGCACCTTTGTTGGGCTCGGTGGTAACCAGGCCATCGGCCTCCAGTTGCTTCAACGCGGCGCGAACCGACGTGCGGCTGACATTGAATAAATCGGCCAATGAGGCCTCGCCCAGCTTCATCCCCGGGCGCAACGAGCGCTTGCTGATCGCCTCGTAAACCCCTTGGTAGACGCGGTCGACCGTGGTTTCCAGTTTCTTCTCGGTCATTCAAACACTCCTTTAGCGTCGGGCAACCAACCCCTGGCGATCGCTGGCCAAAGAAAAAGGGGGTTGCACACGCAGATTAATCCGGGTATTTCTAAATTGCATTCAGATATTGCATACAATAAATAGAGGATTGCACCAATATGGGTCAACCAATAGCAATTGAAGTGCGCAACGTCTCAAAACGATACTCTGATGATCCAGGCCTCGCGCCGGCCCTCGACAATGTTTCGGTGAACATCGCCGACAACGAATTCTTTACCCTGCTCGGCCCTTCGGGCTGCGGCAAAACCACCCTGCTGCGCACCATCGCCGGCTTCGAACACGTCAGTGAAGGCGAGATTCGTTTGGCCGGTGAACCGGTCAACGATCTGCCGCCATTCAAGCGCCGGGTCAACACGGTGTTCCAGAGTTACGCGCTGTTTCCGCACATGAGTGTGGCGCAGAATATCGCCTTCGGCCTCGAGATGCAGGGTCTTGATCGCAAGTTGATTCCGGATCGCGTCAACGAAATGCTCGCGCTGGTGCAAATGGAGCATCTGGCCGGGCGCAAACCCGCGGAATTGTCCGGTGGCCAGCAGCAGCGCGTGGCTCTGGCCCGGGCCTTGGCGCCGAAACCGAAAGTGCTGCTGCTCGACGAACCGCTGTCAGCGCTCGACCTCAAGTTGCGCAAAGAAATGCAGGTCGAACTCAAGCGCGTACAGAAAGAAGCCGGGATCACCTTCATTTTCGTCACCCACGATCAGGAAGAAGCGCTGACCCTGTCCGATCGCATTGCGGTGATGTCGGCCGGCAAGATCCTGCAGATCGGCACCCCGACCGATATCTACGAGCACCCCAAACACCGTTTCGTCGCGCAGTTTATCGGCGATATCAACTTCTTGCCTGGCCAGCTCAAGCACGGCGAACACAACGAAAAACTCTTCGTGCCCAACGGCATGCCAATCGAAATCCCTTGTCAGCAACAGAGCTTCGCCGGCAGCAGCGTGCAACTGGCGTTTCGCCCGGAGCGCTCGCAACTGGTCGACGCCAGCCAGCCGCATCACCTGCGCGGGGTCATTGAAGCTGTGCTGTATGTCGGCACGGCGACGCTGTACCAGTGCCGGCTGAACAACGACATCAAAGTCATGCTGCGCGAAAACAACGAGGGCTTGAATCCTGGCCGCGCAGTTGGCGAACGCGTTGCCGTGCACCTGCCGCCGCACGCCTGCCTGTTGATGGAGGCCTGAGATGAGCGTCAGCAGCACTTCCCCTGCCCTCAACCGCGCGCTGTTGCTCAGCCCGGTGGTGTTGACCCTGCTCGCCCTGATCGCCATTCCGCTGGGGATCATGGGCTACATCAGCCTGCTGCCGCGCAACACTTACGGCGGCGTCGACTGGCAAGCGCCATGGCAACTGCAAAGCTACGTACAGCTGTTTTTTCAGGAAGGTTTTGACGGTGAACTGGAACTGAACTGGGTCTATGCCCAAGCGTTGCTGCGCTCGGTGCTGCAGGCCGGCGGCACCACCGTGCTGTGTTTCCTGTTCGGGTTTCCGGTGGCATTGTGGATGTCGAGCCTGACCCCGCGCCGGCGCAATTTGATGGTGTTGCTCATCACCATTCCGTTCTGGACTAACCTGCTGATCCGCAACTACGCGTGGCTGATCATCCTCCGCGAACACGGTTGGGTTGCGCAGAGCCTTAACGCGCTGTTCCCCAGCGCCGGCGGCATCACCCTGCTCTACAACGATTTCGCGGTGAGTGTCGGTCTGGTCTACAGCTTCCTGCCGTTCATGATTCTGCCGATCTATTCGACGCTGGAAAAACTCGACTGGCGTCTGGTCGAAGCCGCTTACGACCTCGGGGCCAATCGTTGGCACGCGTTGCGCCGCATCATTCTGCCGCTGTCGATGCCCGGTGTGATCGCCGGCGCGTTGCTGGTGTTTGTGCCGAGCCTGGGCGCGTTCATCACTCCGGCGATTCTCGGCGGCGGCAAGACGCTGATGATCGGCAACCTGATCCAGCAGCAGTTCGGCACCGCGCGCAACTGGCCACTGGGCAGTTCGCTGTCGTTCCTGTTGCTGGCGATTCTGCTGGTGTCGCTGGTGCTCTATGCGCTGTACAGCCGCCGCGCGGCGAAGACCATCCATCGGGGGGCGAAAGCATGATTTCCCTGCACCTGAAAAAACTCCCGGGCACCCGCGAAATCAGCCTGCTGATCCTCGCCTATCTGTACCTGCCGATCTTCGTGTTGATCGCTTACAGCTTCAACGCCAACCGTTCGGCGACGGTGTGGACCGAGTTTTCCTTTGCCTGGTACGGACGGATTCTGGCCAACCCGTCGATTCAGACGGCGGCGCTGAATTCGATCATCGTCGCAACCATTGCCACGGTCTGCGCCACGGCAATTGCGCTGCTCGCGGCGCTGGCGACGTACCGGCCGTTCTACGGGCAGAAAATGGTCGAGGGCGGCATCAACCTGCCGCTGATCCTGCCGGAAATCGTCACGGCGGTGGCGACGTTGCTGCTGTTCATGGCGCTCGGCATCAAGCTCGGTTTGCTCACGGTGATCGTCGCGCACATCGGCTTCTGCATTCCTTTCGCTTACTTGCCGATCCGTGCGCGGCTCAACGATCTGGACAAGAGCCTGCTGGAAGCGGCGAACGATCTTTATGCCAATCCGTGGCAGGTGTTTCGCCGCGTGACCTTGCCGTTGCTGTGGCCGGCGGTGTTGTCCGGTGCGGTGCTGGCGTTCGTGGTCAGCCTTGACGATTTCATCATGACCTTCTTCGTCGCCGGCCCGGGTTCGACGACGTTGCCGGTGTACATCTTCTCGGCGATCAAGGCTGGCGTGACCCCGGAAATCAACGCGATTTCGACGCTGATGCTGCTGATCTCGATTGTCCTGGTGGTGCTGGCCTTCTGGCTGGGCCAACGCGGTAAACAACAATAAATCTGGAGCGCTCTGTTCATGAAAATCAAAAGCATGCGGTTGGCAATGTCCGGTCTGGCCCTGAGTTGTTTCACCGCGTTCAGCGCCCACGCCGCCGAACCGAAAGAGCTGTTTTTCTACAACTGGACCGATTACTACCCGGTCGAATTGTTGGCCAAGTTCGAGAAGGAAACCGGGATCAAGGTGACCATGGACGGTTACGACAGCAACGAAACTTTGCTCGCGAAATTGCAGGCCGGTGGCGCTGCGTATGACGTGATCGTGCCGTCGCAGTCGATCATGCAGACGTTGATCAAGCAGGATCTGTTGATGGAAATCGACACGCCGACCTTGAGCAATTTCCAGTACGTCAAAGAACCGTTCCGCGATCCGAGTTTCGATCCGGGGCGCAAGTTCTCGGCGCCGTATTTGTGGGGCACCACCGGGTTTTCCTACGACAGTGCGCGGGTGCCCGGCGGCAAACTGGATGACTCGTGGAAAGAGTTCTTCGAACCGCGCAAAGAGCTGCAAGGCCAACTCGCCGCGCTGGATACGTCGAGCAGCGTGATCAACGCCGCCAGCCATTACCTGAACGTCGACGAATGCAGCGAAAACCCGCAAGACGCCAAACGCATTCTGGAATTGCTGCAAAAGCAGAAGCCGTTTTTGAAGATGTACAGCTCCGACAACACCGTCGACCGCATGGCCTCGGGCGAGGTGATCATGATGCAGAACTGGAACGGCTCGACCGCGCGGGCGACCTTGCAGAAGAGCACGATCAAGTACGTCTATCCGCGTGAAGGCGTGGCGATGTTCCAGGACAACTTCGCCGTGCCGAAAAGCGCCCCGCATCCGGGCAACGCGAAGATTTTTATCGACTGGATGATGAAGCCGGAGAACGCCGCTGCCGTGTCGAACGCCATTGCTTACGCCAACGGGATTCAGAGCGATTCGTTGCTTGATCCGAAGTGGAAGGTGATGGACGCGATCAACATGCCAGAGGAGTACGCCTCGCGTCTGCGCCCGGAGAAGGAATGCAGCAACAAGGCGCGGGAGCTGCAGGATCGGATTTGGTCGAAGCTCAAAGGCTGATCCGAGACCGCTGCCCTCACCCTAGCCCTCTCCCAGAGGTAGAGGGGACTGACCGAGGTGTCTTGCGCCATACGCCGACCTGAAACAACCAGTCGACTATGGATTCAAAGCAAATATTCCAAGTCGGTGTATCTCTCCAATATCCCCCATTCAGTCCCCTCTCCCTCCGGGAGAGGGCTAGGGTGAGGGAAAAAATCCAAAGACCTGAACGAGGTTTGTATGACCCAGCCACACTGGCTACGCAACGTGCGCCCCTACGGCGCCGCCGTCGAAGACCTGCTCATCGAAAACGGCCGCTTCACTCAGCGCCGTCCGGCCAGCAATTCGCCGCTGTCCGCCAGCGACATCGACGGCCACAATCAACTGCTCACCAGCGCATTGGTCGAAAGCCACGTCCACCTCGACAAAACCCTCTACGGCCAACCCTGGCGCCCAAACAGCGCGGGGCCGACGCTCAAGGACTACATCAGCAACGAGCGCCGCATTCTCCGCGAAGTCACCGCGCCCATCGCCGAACGCGCCGGCGCGCTGCTGGAAAACTGCATCGCCCGTGGTTCGCTGACCATGCGCTGCCACGTCGACATCGACCCGGAATTCGGTCTGCGTCACGTCGAAGCCATGCAGCAACTGCGGGAACGCTACAAAGACTTCATCGACCTGCAACTGGTGGTGTTCCCGCAAACCGGTTTGATCAGCCGCCCCGGTACCGCCGAATTGATGCGTGAAGCAATGGCGCTGGGCGTGGAAAACGTCGGTGGGCTCGACCCGTGCGGCATCGACAACGATCCGATCGCGCAGCTCGATTTCGTTTTCAAACTCGCGGCTGAATTCGGCCGTGGCGTCGATATTCACCTGCACGACAAAGGTGAGCTGGGCCTGTGGCAAATCGCGCTGATCGCTGATTACACCGAGCGTTTCAACTTGCAAAACCGGGTGATGATCAGCCACGCCTACTGCTTCGGCATGTTGCCGTGGAGCCAGGTCAAACCGGTCGCCGAGCGTTTGGCGGCGCTGGGGATTTCGCTGATGAGTTCGGCGCCGGCCGACACCGCTGTGCCGCCGTTTCTCGCGTTGCGCGAGGCCGGCGTCAATGTCTGCCTGGGTTCCGACGGCATTCGCGATGCATGGTCGCCGATGGGCAATGGCGACATGCTCGAACGGGCGATGTTGTTGGCGTTTCGCTTTGATTTGGGCAAGGACGATGAGCTGGCGGCGGCGTTCGAGGCGGCCACGGTAAATGGTGCGCGGGCGCTGGGTATCGAGGATTACGGTTTTGCAATTGGTCAGCGTGCGGACTTCTTGCTGATGCCGGTTGAGACGCTGGGCGAGGCGGTCGTGGCGCGGCCGTTGCGTCAGGTCTATCGCGGTGGCACGTTGATCGCCGAAGGTGGCCGTTTGCTGAGCAGCCGTCTGTGAAACGCATCGGTCTCAAGGCCAGTTGCGTGGTTGGTTTCGACGGCGCGCAGCATGTGCTGTGGCGCGACGGTGAAGTGGTGTTTTCGGGGTCCCGTATCGAATTCGTCGGGCGCGGTTATGCCGGGGCGGTGGATCAGTGGATTGATTACGGCAATGCGCTGATCGGCCCTGGCTTCATCGACCTCGACGCGCTGGGCGATCTCGACTCCACGGTGTTGACGCTGGACAACGGCGACGAACGCGCCATGGGCCGCATGTGGTCATCCGAGTATCTGGCCGCCGGCCCGCGTGAGACATACAGCGCCGACGAAGAAGTCTTCAAATACCGCTACGCCTTCACCCAGTTGATCCGCAACGGCATCACCACGGCGATGCCGATCACCTCGATGTACTACCGCGAGTGGGCGGAAACCTACGACGAATTTGCCGCCGTCGCCGATGTTGCCGGTGAACTCGGTTTACGCACTTACCTCGGCCCCTGCTACATGAGCGGCATGAGTTACTGGCAGGCCGACGGTACCCTCGCCCATCACTGGGATGAAGCTCGCGGGCTGGCCGGACTGGATGCGGCCGAACGCTTTTTCAAGGATTTCGACGGCGCCCATGACGGTTTGATTCGTGGCGCGCTGCTGCCGGATCGCATCCAGACCTGCACACCGGCATTGCTGCAACGCACCGCCGCGCTGAGCCGCGAACTGAATGCGCCGATGCGTCTGCATTGCTGCCAGGCGCTCAGCGAAGTGGCGATGGTTGAGCAATTGCGCGGCGCGTCACCGCTGGAGTGGTTGCAGCAACTGGACTTGCTCACGCCGCGCAGTCTGCTGCCGCACGGCATCTACACCGCTGGCGACGATGATTTGCAACGGCTGATCGACGGCGGCGCGAGTCTGGTGCATTGCCCGTTGGTGTTTGCCCGCGATGGCGAGGCGTTGAATTCATTCGGTCGCTACCGCGACAAGGGCATCAACTTCGCCCTCGGCACCGACACCTGGCCGGCGGATCTGCTGGAAAACATGCGCCACGGTTTGAACATTGCGCGGCTGATGGAGGGCGGCTCGGCGTTGACCAGCAGCCTCGATCTGTATAACGCCGCGACCCTCGGTGGCGCGCGGGCGTTGGGTCGCGATGACCTCGGTCGACTGGCCCCCGGCGCCAAAGCCGACATCACCGTATTCAGTCTGCGCGGCCTTCATCTGGGGCCATTGTTCGACCCTTTGAAAAACTTGCTGCTGGCCGGGCGCGGCGACGATTGCGTCGCCAGTTACATCGACGGTCGTTGTGTGATGCACGACGGTCAGGTCACCGGCGTCGACTACCCCGCCCTGCAACGTCAGGCCCAACTTCAATACGAAAAACTCATGCGCAGCCACAGCGACCGCGCGTTTACCCGGCCGGACTGGAAAACCCTGTTCCAGCCGTCCATTCCATTCGCCGATGACTACAGCGCCGACGCGCCATTGAGCGCCATCGATCCACTTTCCTAGAGGTTTTTGCCCATGCACAGTTTCGATTTCAGCCAGCTCAGCCCACGGGAAAAATACAAGATTCTCATTGGCAGCGTCGTGCCTCGGCCGATTGCGCTGGTGACCACCATCGATGGCGAGGGCCGGATCAATGCCGCGCCGTTCAGCTTCTTCAATGCACTGTCGGCGGATCCGCCGATTCTGGCGCTGGGCGTGGAGAACTATGGCGATCAGAGCCCGAAAGACACCACGCGCAATATTCAGCTGAATCAGGAATTCACCGTGAACATCGTCAGCGACGCGTTGGTGGAGGCCATGAACGTGTGTGCCGTGCCGTTTGCTCCGGGTTTCGATGAGTTGACCGCTGCAGGCCTGACGGCGATTCCCGGTACCACGGTGAAATGCCCACGCATTGGTGAGGCGCCGGTGGCGCTGGAGTGCCGGCGGATGATGGCGCTGAACATCGGTCAGTCGCGGGAGATCATTTTCGGTGAAGTGTTGATGGCGCATGTGCGCGATGAGCTGATCGATCCGAAAACCTTGTACATCGATCAATTGGGGCTGGATGCGATTGGGCGTATGGGCGGCCATGGTTATGCGCGCACCCGTGATTATTTCGACCTGCCGACTCGCTCGTTGCAAGCGTGGACGGAAGCACCGGGCGGTGGCGAACGGTTCTGGCCAGCCGCAAAATAAACCAACAGCAAAAGATCGCAGCCTTCGGCAGCTCCTACTGATCGTTCCTACGCTCCGCGTGGGAATGCCGCCATGGACGCTCTGCGTCCACTGTGACGCGGAGCGTCACGGGATGCGTTCCCACGCAGAGCGTGGGAAAGATCAATGCATTCCCCCTGTAGGAGCTGCCGCAGGCTGCGATCTTTTGATCTTTCAGTCAGTGCCGTATTTCGGCGAACGCGGGCCGTATAGCAGGCCTGCGTGCTGACCGGCCGAGAGCAGACGATTGCTCGCCACACCGGCAATCGGGTAACCGGCATCGGTCGAACTGTTGATGATCTGCTTCACCGCTGCGGTGATCAGCATGCCGATCAAACCGCCGCCACCGTTGTTGCCGCCCTCTTCGCTCGACGCCCGCGCCGAACCGGTCCACAGCGTTGTGCCGCTTTTCAGATCCACCAGTTTCGCCGTCGCGGTCACGGCGGTTTCACTGCTGATCACCAGATAACGCGTGCCGTACTCGGTCACGGTGATATACAGCGCCGCGTCCGCACCGAAGATTTCCTTCAGTTTGTTCGGCGGGGCCTGATGGATATCGTCCGGGGTGGTCAGGCCGTTCTGGCGGAAAGTTTCATCCACCAGCGCAATCGGCAACACGTAATAACCGGCCTCGGCCAGCGGGAACGTCACTTGCGACAGCAGGCTGTAAGAGGCCTTCACATCCGGCGAAGTGTTCAGCGGCGGCAGCACCAGAATGGTCTTCGGGCGTGCCTGTTTGTACGCCGAATAGTCCACGGTTTTTGGCGCTACGCAGCCACCGAGTACGGTCAGGGCCAAACCAGCGGCGAGTAACTTCAGGGTACGCGAGATCATTTGGCGTCTCCGGTCTTGGCGTTTTTAAGCAGAAAATCCATGTACGGGCCGGACTCGGGGAACAGCGCTTTCTCGGTGTTGAACTGCTGCACCATCTGATCGTCCTTGCCCATGCTCAGGTAGAGCAAGCCAAGGTGGGCGTGGTAACCCGGCGGCACGGCTTTGCCGGTGGAGCGAATCTTTTGCAGGTCACGTTCCAGCACTTCGGCCTGCGCTTCTTTCGGCTCTTCGCCTTTGAAGTATTCGTAGACCTGCGGTTGGTAATCTTCCCACTGGTACAGGGTTTTCGGGCCGGCACAACCGGCCAGCAAGGCACTGGCGGCCAGCGTCAGCGCCATCAGCGAGCGCGACAACGTCGAATTCATGGGTGTTGCTCCTTGCAATCAATGGGCGTCGATCAGTTGCCCGGCTTCCAGGCACCGGCGTTCATGCCATCGACCAGACGATTGATCGCCTCGCGCATGGCCAGATCCAGTACTTTGCCGTTGAGGGTGGAGTCGTAAGCTGCGGTGCCGCCGAAGCCGACGATTTCGCGGTTGGACAAGGCGTATTCGCCAGCGCCTTGCGTGGAATACACCACTTCGGAAGTGCTGATGTTGACGATGTTCAGGTTGACCTTGGCGTACGCGATCTGGGTTTTGCCACGGCCAAGAATGCCGAACAACTGGTGATCGCCGATCTCTTTGCGGCCGAACTCGGTAACGTCACCGGTGACCACGTAATCAGCACCCTTCAAGCGCTGGGCCTGGCCCTTGATCGCCGCTTCCTGCTGGATCTCGCCCATGTTGTCGCGATCCAGCACGCTGAAGCGGTTGGTCTGCTGCAAGTGGGTGATCAGGATGGTTTTGGCCTGGCCGCCGAGACGATCGACGCCATCAGAGAAGATCCCGCGCATGTAGCTGGAGCGGTTGTCGAACTTGCCCACGGCCATCGGCACACGTACGCCAGTCCAGACTTGAGAGGCGCTTTCAACCTTGGCCACTGGCAACGCGCGCGAGCTTTCGGTGGCGCAACCGGCAAGGGTACCGGCCAACGTGCCGAGCACGGCAATGGCAACGCCTGAGACCAACATCCGGGAGATCATTCTCACTGAGTATTCCTTCTTGAAAAACGGTGTGTCCCGGCACGGCGACGTGGGGTGGGAGCTTGAAAGGGGCGGCATTATGACAAAGTGCCATCATTGCGAACAGATATTTTTGACGCCAACGAAATGGCCTGTTTACCCCCTGTCGATCGTTCCCACGCTCTGCGTGGGAATGCCGCTACGGACGCTCTGCGTCCGCTGTGACGCGGAGCGTCACGGGAGGCGTTACCACGCAGAGCGTGGGAACGATCAGGTCGGAGTTTTATTAGTGGAAATCGCGGCTTTGCACGCGGATGCCATTGAGCAGTGGGCTGAGGTCGCTCAAGCGTCCAGCAATCAAATGGCGGACTTCGCCTTGGCGCTCCCAGCGGCCATCCACCTTGAGCAGTTGCGAACCGACCAACACCTGCCGTTGACGCTCGGCCAGATCGCGCCAGACCACCACGTTGACGTTGCCGAATTCATCTTCGAGGGTCACGAAGGTCACGCCACTGGCGGTACCCGGTCGCTGCCGCCCGGTGACCAGTCCGGCAACGCTCACTGGCCGGCCATGCTCGACATCGAGCAACTCCTGCGAACTGCGGCAGCGCAGTGCCTTCAATTCACCGCGCAACAGCGCCAGTGGATGAGGGCCCAGCGTGGTGCCAATCGTCGTGTAATCCGCGTGCAAATCCTCACCGACACTCGGCTTGGGCAGCACTACATCAGGCTCTTCCTGACTCGGCAAGCCAGCAAATAATCCCAGTTGTTTCTGCACCCCGGCGACTTCCCAACGCGCCCGATGCCGGTGCCCAGCCAGGCCGCGCAACGCGCCGGAGTCCGCCAACAACGCCTGCGCCCGACTGTCGAGCGCGGCCCGTTCGCCGATGTCGGCGATGTCGGCAAATATCCCGCGCGAGCGTGCAGCTTCAATGCGCCGGGCATCGTCTTCGCGAAAGCCCTTGATCATGCGCAGACCCATGCGGATCGCCGGTTGTGCCCCGGCAATCGGTTCCAGACTGCAATCCCAATCGCTGGCGCGCACATCGACCGGGCGAATCTGCAAATGATGCCGGCGTGCGTCTTGCAGGATTTGATCGGGGCTGTAAAAACCCATCGGCCAACTGTTGATCAGCGCACAAGCGAACGCCGCCGGTTCGTGGCACTTGAGCCAGCAACTGGCGTAGGTCAGTAAGGCAAAACTGGCGGCGTGGGACTCAGGGAAACCGTAGCTGCCGAAGCCTTTGATTTGCTCGAAGATCTGCGCAGCGAACTCCGGCGTGTAACCGTTTTTCTTCATGCCGGCGGCCAGTCGTTCCTTGTGCGGTTCGAGTCCGCCGTGACGTTTCCACGCGGCCATCGAACGGCGCAACTGATCCGCCTCACCGGGGCTGTAATCGGCGGCAACGATGGCGATCTGCATCACCTGTTCCTGAAACAGCGGCACCCCCAGGGTTCTTTCCAGAACGACCTTGAGTTCTGGCGACGGGTAGGTTTCCTCTTCTTCCTTGTTCCGGCGGCGCAGGTACGGGTGCACCATGCCGCCCTGAATCGGCCCCGGCCGGACGATGGCGACCTCAATCACCAAGTCGTAAAACGTCGCCGGTTTCAGGCGCGGCAGCATCGACATCTGCGCCCGCGATTCGATCTGGAACACGCCGATGGTGTCGGCGCGGCTGATCATTTCGTAGGTCGGTTTGTCTTCGGAAGGAATCGTCGCCAGGCTCAAATCCTGATTGCGATGCCGGCGCAGCAGGTCGAAGCAGCGGCGAATCGCACTGAGCATGCCGAGGGCAAGGATATCCACCTTGAGCAGGCCGACCGCGTCGAGGTCGTCCTTGTCCCACTGAATGATCGTGCGGTCGGCCATCGCCGCATTTTCGACCGGCACCAGCATGCTCAGCGGTTGCTCGGAAATCACGAACCCGCCGGGGTGTTGTGAAAGGTGCCGGGGGAAACCGATCAATTGGCCGGTCAGGCTCAATACCCGCCGTAGCACCGGGCTGTCAGGGTCGAAGCCGCCCTCAAGCAAACGCTCCAGCGGTGGCGTTTCGTCGCTCCAGTGGCCGCAACAATCGGCCAGCGCGTTGATCTGATCCGGTGGCAGGCCCAAGGCCTTGGCCACGTCGCGTACGGCACCGGCCGCGTGATAGGTGCTGACCACCGCCGTCAGCGCCGCACGATGACGGCCATAACGGCGAAACACGTATTGCAGGACTTCTTCGCGGCGTTCGTGCTCGAAGTCGACGTCGATGTCCGGCGGCTCGTTGCGCTCTTTTGACATGAACCGCTCGAACAGCAACGTGGTGTGATCCGGATTAATTTCGGTGATGCCCAAGGCAAAACACACCGCCGAGTTGGCCGCCGAGCCACGGCCCTGACAGAGGATTTTTTGCTCGCGGGCAAAGCGCACCACGTCATGCACGGTGAGGAAGTAGCTTTCGTAGCCGAGCTCGGCGATCAGCTGCAATTCCTTGTTGATCTGCCGCAACACCTTGAAGGGCGCGCCCTTCTTCCAACGCCAGGCGATGCCCTGTTTCGTCAGTTGTCGCAACCAGGAACTGGCGCAGTGCCCCTCCGGCACCAACTCTTTCGGGTACTGATAACGCAACTCGCCGAGATCGAAAGTGCAGCGCCGGGCCAGAGTCACCGACGCTTCCAGCAGTGCTGGCGGATACAGTTCGCGCAACACCTCGACACTGCGCAAATGCCGCTCGCCATTGGGATGCAGGCGCAACCCGGCCTCGGCCACCGGCACGTGATGACGGATCGCAGTCATGGTGTCTTGCAGGGCGCGCCGACCACGGGCGTGCATGTGCACATCACCGCTGGCCACGGCGGGAATCTGCAGTTCACCGGCCAGACTCAACAACCTCGCCAAACGCTGTTGATCGTCCTGGCCACGATGCAATTGCACCGCCAGCCACAGGCGCTCGCCGAACGTCTGCTTCAGCCAGCGGCCCTCTTCCACGTCATCCAGTGAGTCCGGCACCCACAACACCAGCAACCCCGGCAGCGGCTCGCTGAAATCTTCGCGCAGTACCTGATACTGACCTTTCTGGGTGCGCCGCCGGGCGCGAGTGATCAAGCCGCACAGCGCCTGATAACCGGCGAGGCTCTCCACCAGCAACACCAGTTTCGGGCCGTTTTCGATGCGCACTTCGCTGCCGATGATCAGCGGCAGCTCAACCGATTTCGCCGCTTGCCAGGCCCGGACGATCCCGGCCAGCGTGCATTCATCGGTGATCGCCAGCGCCTGATAGCCGTGTTTTTTTGCCCGTTGAAACAGCTCAAGGGCACTGGAGGCACCGCGCTGGAAACTGAAGTTCGACAGGCAGTGCAATTCGGCATAGCCGTCATTCATGCGAACCAGCCTTGCAGCCACAACGGCCCGCCCTCACCCACCGCGCGATACGCCCAGCCTTGCTGACCGGCGCGGTTCTGGATCAGGTAATAATCGCGGCGTACATCGTCACCGTCCCACCAGCCGGATTCGATGCGCTCCGGGCCCATGAGGATCCGCGCCGAACCTTGCGGCACACTCTGCGGCTCACCGAGCAACCAGCCCGGACGGTGCACGCCGGGCAACACGGCGCAGCGCTGTTTATCGACGCCGTGCTGCCAAGCGCACTCCGGTCGATGATCAGCCTGAAAGCGCAAACCCTGCACCGCGTCATCACCCAGACGCGCGCGCAGGCGTTCGCGCAACTGCTCCCACGGCAGCGTCTGCTGCGGGCGGTCATCGAACAGCTCCTGAAACTGCGGGACGAAACTCGGCAGATCTTCGGCGCGCAGACGAAAGCCGCGCACCGGCGCCTCAACCTGCACTTGTTCCAGCCGCCCACGGGCCAATTCGAAAAGCATTGCCGGATCACGTTCGGCGCTGAGCAGGCCGACTTTGATTACGGTGTCCGGCAGCCCGGCATGTTCCAGATGCAGATCAAAACGCTGCACGCCGCTGTCGCGACCACAAAGGAACGCCGACAGATCACCGGTCAAACGCCGTAACGGGAACAACAAGGCCTGATGCGATTGCACGTCGAAGTTGAGTTCGATGCGTACATCAAAACGATCCGGCGGCAGGTAAAACTCCAGCGCCAGTGGTCGTGCACCGAACAAGGTGTCGAGGTGTTTAAGCATCTGCGCTTCGAAACGCCGGGCCAGCGCCTGACGCGGCAGGCTCTGCACCTGACTGAGGTTGCGCAGGCCCATGCGCGACAACGCCGTGGCCACGCCCGGTTCCAGACCGACGCGGTCAACCGGCAACTGGCCGAGGTGATGCTGCAAAGCTTCGCCGTCGGGCACCACTAAACCGTCGTAAGCATTGGCCAGCACTCGCGCGGCCACCGGGTTGGGGGCGGCGACGATGCGATGGCGGAAACCCAACTCGGTCAGCTCCTTGCGCAAACGCGCTTCTAACTGCGCCCAGGAACCAAACAGACCAAGGCTGGACTCGATCTCGAACACCACGGTGCGCGGGTAATGCACGCTGACCTGCGCGCTGAAACCGTAGGCCCACGCGGCAAGAAACTGCTGCCAGTGTTCGACTTCGGCGGCCTCGTAATCGGCGGTAGCAAAACCTTTGCTCATCGCCTGAGCGGCGGTCATCGACTGTCCGGCACGCAAGCCAAGTTTGCGCGCGGCCGGGTTGACTGCTTGCAGCACCCGCCGCTGAGCCGGGCCGCTGAGCAGCACTAACGGTTCATCCGGATCAGCGCGCTGACGCAGCACCGCGTCCAAGGCCAATTGCGGAAAAAGAATACAGACCCAGCGCATGCTGACCTCAATGACCCACGGCAAAGGCAATCGGCGCCGTACGCGCCAAGCCGCCACGGCACTTGAGCACGCGCAATTGTGCGGGTTTGGCGTCGATGGCGATGCGCAACGCCGCCGGTGACGGGTTGACCGCTTCGCTCAACGGTCGCCAAGCAAAGGCCAGGGTCTGACCGGTTTCCGCCGCCACCTGCAAACGCCGCAACGCACGATCATCGGCCTTGTGCGGCCAACACAGCACCGCGCCGCAACTGCCTGAACGCAAACACTGTTCCGCCGCCCACAAGGCATCGCGCTCACTGGCTTGGATCACCGACAATTGACGCAGATCGACCCCGGCGTTTTCCCACGCCTGCGGATACGGCACGAACGGCGGCGCCACCAGCACAATGCGCTCACCCGCCGCCGACAATCGCGCCAGCGTCGGCCAGACCAGTTGCAGTTCACCGACACCGGGGCCGGCCAAGAGGATTTCACTCAACGCCGCTTCCGGCCAGCCACCGCTGGGCAGTGCCGCGTCCAGCGCTGCATGTCCGGTCGGTTGCGGGCTGGCCGCCGGTGGCGCAGGCCGGCCCTTCCAGACCTGGCCGCCATTGAACAGCGTATCCAACGCAACGACGGCGCCCATCAGCCTTGCCTCACCAGACCGCAGAACACCCCTTCGATGGCCAGATCCTGATCGTCACGCACGACAATCGGCCGATACGCCGGGTTGCGCGGCAACAAGCGCACTTCGTCGCCAACCCGTTCGAAGCGTTTGATGGTGACTTCACCGTCGAGGCGCGCCACGACAATCTGGCCGTTAAGCGCTTCGGGATTACGTCGCACACCGACCAGATCACCGTCGAGAATGCCGTCCTCGATCATCGAATCGCCCTGCACCCGCAGCATGTAATCGGGCGTGCGCGAGAACAGCGCCGGGTCGAGCATCAAGCGGCTATGGACGTCGGCATCGGCGCCAATCGGCGCACCGGCAGCGACGCGGCCGAGCACGGGAATGTCGAGCAGTTCGGGGCGCGGCGGCTGACCGAGCAAACGAATGCCCCGGGCCTGATTGGGATTGACCTCGATAAAACCGGCTTCAGTGAGCGCGAGCACATGCTTGCGCGCCACGCTGCGCGAGGCAAAACCAAAAGCCTCGCTGATTTCAGCGAGGCTTGGGGGCTGACCGTGCTCGGCGATTCGATCGCGGATAAAGGTCAGGATGGCGGTACGGCGGGGAGTGAGGTTCGTCATGGAGTACATTTGTACTCTTTTGGCTTTTTCCTGACAAGCGCCGCCAGTCCGGATCCCCGGAAATCAATGTAGGAGCTGCCGAAGGCTGCGATCTTTTGATCTTGTTTTAAAAAGCCACATCAAAAGATCGCAGCCTTCGGCAGCTCCTACATGAAGTGAACGCGATCATCGTGGAAGACGGTGAGGCCATCACCCAGGGGAATGGGGTATCAGCTTAAGCCACGTTCGGCCAGGAATTCGGCGATGTAATCAATGAAGGCGACAACCTTGGCCGTGGCCCGCCGATGGCTCGGGTACACCGCCAGAATGTGCGGGCCAAAGGTGTCGGGATCGATTTCGTAATCAGCCATGACCCGCACCAGTCGCCCGTCGGCGATATACGGCGCGGCGCTCCACAGCGGCGTGTGCAGCAAACCGCGCCCGGCCAACGCACTGGCCAGCAACAAATCGTAATTATCGCTGCGCAACAACGGCGCCGTGGGTTGCGCCAGACTCAAACGCTGGCCATCGCGTTCGGCCCACCAGAATTCGCGGCTCAGCAACGGATGCTGATAAAGCAGCCATTCATGTTGTTCAAGGGTCTGCGGATTCACCGGCAAGCCCTTGCGCGCCAGATACTCGGGGCTGCCGCACAGGGCCAGACGATTGCTGCCGACCACCCGCGCGATCAGCCCCGGCAAATCATCGTGACCCTCGCGCAACGCCAGGTCATAACCACTTTCCAGCAGATTGACGAACGCATCGCACAGATCCACTTGCAGGCTGATCTGCGGGTATTGCTGTAAGAATCCGTCACACACTTGATCGAGAAACGCCCGCCCATAGGCCAGCGGCGCAGTAATTTTCAGGCTGCCGCGCAAGCCGTGCTGTAACTGCTCGATTTCCTCGCTGGCCTCGTCGAGTCGCTGCAACACCAGTCGCGCGGTTTCCAGGTACACCCGGCCGATTTCCGTGAGCAGAATCCGCCGCGTGCTGCGCTCGAACAGCCGCGCGCCCAGCTCCGACTCCAGATGATTGACCGCTTTGGTCAGCGCCGACGGGGTCTTGCCCAACTGCTCGGCGGCGCGGCTGAAACTGCCGAGCTGCGCGGTGACCACGAACATCTTTAATGCGCCCAACTTGTCCATGCTTTTTCCATTCAGGCAAAAACGTTTTTCGTGAGGGAGGCGTTCTGTCAGCCGCTGACAGCCACTAATCTCGCCATCAGACGCAATAACAAGGAAATCTTCAATGAAAAGATTCATCCCGAGTCTGTTGGTAGCCGCTGTAAGTTTTGCCTCGATGGAAGCCATGGCCGCACCTGATCTGATCCTGGTCAACGGCAAGATTTTCACCGCCGACCGCGCGCAACCCAAGGTGCAGGCCCTCGCCGTAGAGAACGGTAAAGTGCTGAAGGTCGGTACCGACGCGCAGATCAAAGCGCTGATCGAACCCGGCACCCAAGTCATCGACCTCAAGGGCAAAGCATTGATGCCCGGCCTGATCGACAGCCACTCCCACGCGATTTTCGGTGGACTGGAGATGACTTCGGCGAACATGGAAGACGAAGTCGTCGGCCTCGACGAACTGCAAAAGCGTCTGCGCGACTGGCGTGCAGACGGCAAGGCGAAACACGGCGACGTGCTGAGCATTGCCGGCATGAGTTCGGTTTATTGGGCGCAGGCAGAGGCCTTGGGCAAAACCTTCAACAGCGGCGAATGGGCCGATGTGCCGGTGGTGTTTATCGGCAGCGACCACCACACGGCGTGGGCCAACAATGTGATGCTCAAGCGTGCCGGGATTGACGCGGCCCTGCTGAAAACCCTGCCCGACGCGGAAAAAGACACCATCGGCAAATTGGCCAGCGGCGAGCCGAACGGTTTTGTGGTCGATGCCGGTTGGGATCGGGTCGCCTCGAAAATGCCAGTGCCAAGCCCCGCCGACATGTTGAAGGCCGCAAAATCAGCGGTGCGCTACAACAACAGCCTCGGCATCACCGCGTGGATGGATCCGGCCGCCAACGCCGCACCGGGCGAAGCGGTGTTCGCGCTCAAACCCACCGAAAAAACCGTCGGCGTGCTGCCGGCTTATAAAGCGCTGTCGGAAAGTGGCGACATGAGCGTGCACGTCGCGGCGCTGCTGGTGGCCAATCCGAAAAGCGTGCCCGCCGATCTCGATACGCTGGACAAGGTGCGCCAGCAATTTCAGGGCATTCCCAACCTGACCCTGCCCGGCATCAAGATCTTCGCCGATGGCGTGATCGAATTCCCGGCGCAAAGCGCGGCGATGATCGACCCGTACAGCAACTCGCACAAACAGGGCGAACTGCTGATCGATCCGCAGCATTTCGGCGAACTGGTCAGCGCCATCGACCAACGTGGCTGGCTGGTGCACATCCACGCCATCGGCGACCGCGCGGTGCGTGAATCGCTGAACGGCATCGCCCAGGCACGCAAGGATCGCCAGAGCGGCGTGACTCACTCGATCACTCACCTGCAAATGGTCAACCCGAAAGAGTTCGCCCGTTTCAAACCGCTCAACGTCATCGCCTCGATGCAGTTGCTGTGGGCCAGCGCCGACGACTACACCACCGACATGATCAAGCCCTACGTCAGCGCCCTCGCCTTCCGTTATCAGTACCCGGCGCATTCTCTGCTCAAACAAGGCGCGACAATTGCCGGCGCGAGCGACTGGCCGGTGTCGACGCCGAACCCGTTCAACGCCATGGCGCAGGCGATCACCCGCGTCGGCCCATTGGGCGTGCTCAATGCTGATGAGCGTCTGGATCGCGACACCATGTTCTATGCCTACACCGTCAATGCGGCGCGCACGATTGGCCTGGAGAAACAGATCGGCTCGCTGACGCCGGGCAAGCAGGCGGACTTTATCGTCCTCGATCGCGATGTGTTCAGCGTCGACAACAAAGATCTGCATGACACCCAGGTGTTGCAGACCTGGTTTGGCGGCCGTCAGGTCTACACCGCCACCCAATAACAACGCGTTTCCCCCTGTGGGAGCGGGCTTGCTCGCGAAGAGGCCAGTCTATTCAACATCTTCATTGACTGAACCACCGCTTTCGCGAGCAAGCCCGCTCCCACAGGATTTGTGTGGGTGGCAGGGATCGCATTCCCACCCACAATTTTCGTACTGCCCCAACAATAATCACAACATCGGGACTTCACATGAAAGCCTTGCCCCTGTTCGCCCTGAGTTTCTTGAGCGTGCTGCCCTTGAGCAGCCAAGCGATCCCTTTGAACGATGACTTTGCTGTGTTGGTGGATCTCACTTTAGCCAGCGACTACCGCACCCGTGGCATCTCGCAAACCCAGAATGACCCTGCCGTGCAGGCCGGTCTGACCCTTGCCCACAGCAGCGGTCTGTACCTCGGCGCGTGGAGTTCGAACGTCGATTTCGGCGGCGGTCTAAAAACCCGTCAGGAAGTCGATTACTACGCCGGTTGGCTGTGGCAAGCGACCGAAGCGGTCAGCCTCGATCTGGGCTACATCAAGTACGCTTACCCCAAGGAAAGCCAGTTCAACCAAGGTGAGGTCTACGGGATTCTCGGCGTGTACGGGGTGAAACTGGCGGCGTATTACTCCAACGACGCGCCGGGGATCGATAGCAAGCAAAACTCGCTGTACACCTACATCGGTTATGAAACCGAATTGCCGTACGACTCGGGGCTGAAGCTGCGTTACGGCAATATGGATTTCAAGGATCCGCATTTGTATTCGGCGTCTGGCAGCGCTGAAGACTCGTACCGCGAATGGGAGGTGAAACTCACTCACAACCTCGCCGGCGTGGTGTTGGGCCTGAGCTATATCGATACCGACCTCTCACAGAGCCAATGCCTGAGTAACTGGGGCTTCAAGGACGTCTGCACCGCGACCGTCGTCGCCAGCCTAAGCAAATCCTTCTGACAAATCGATCCGCTGTAGGAGCAAAGCTTGCTCGCGAAGGCGTCGTATCAGTCAGCAAATATGTTGGCCGACATGACGCCTTCGCGAGCAAGCTCTGCTCCTACAGGGGCGGCGGTATTTTCTGTAGTTGTTACAGGATGTTTACGGAATTTTTACTATTGTTCTTCTACAGTTACACGCGCAACCGTGTGTGTTTTCTATTTGAGTAGAGGAAAAATGCGAATGGCTTTGGGCAACGGACTGCGTTTACCGTCCATCACTTCTACCCGAC
The DNA here is from genome assembly GCF_001269815.1 of Pseudomonas sp. P1.31. NCBI lineage: Bacteria > Pseudomonadati > Pseudomonadota > Gammaproteobacteria > Pseudomonadales > Pseudomonadaceae > Pseudomonas > Pseudomonas sp. P1.31. Next base: position 194,765 of record NZ_LHVN01000021.1, read on the forward strand.
TGGTGCTGTTGTTTTCGTTGGCACTGGTCGCGCTGTATAACCTGGCGACCTGGAAGGCGCTGGGCACGCTGATCACCCTGCAAGGCGCGCAAAAACTGGCGTTTTTCGCCTCCTTCGGGCTGTTTTTGTGGGCCGCCATTACTCTCTTGCTGACTCTGGTGTCGTTCCGCTGGACGTTGAAACCGGCGCTCACCGTGGTCGCCCTGCTCTCGGCCTGCGCCGCGTATTTCATGAATGAATACGGGATCACCATCGACACGGTGATGATCCAGAACGTCTTCGAAACCACCCCGTCCGAAGCCACCGCGCTGTTCAACGGCAAATTGCTGACCTATGTGCTGCTGCTCGGCGTGCTGCCGGCGGTGTTGATCTGGCGTTGGCCGGTGAGTTATCGGCCGTTCTTTCGCGGGTTGCTCAACAAGGTTCTGGTGATCATCGGCTGCGTGCTGGTAATTGCCGCATCGGTGGGCACGTTCTATTCGACTTACGCGCCGATCTTTCGCGAAGAAGACAAGCTCACCCACTTCATCAACCCGACCAACTACATCTACGCGATCAGCAAATACACCAAGCAACGCCTGGGCATCAAAAAGCACTTCGTGGTGCAAGCCATCGGTGAGGACGCGGTGATGAACACCAAAGCGGCCAGCCGCGAGAAAAAATCGCTGATGGTGTTTGTCGTCGGCGAAACCGCCCGGGCCGATCATTTCTCGTTGAACGGTTATGAACGCGAGACCAATCCCGAGCTGAGCAAACTCGACATTCTCAACTTCACTCAAGTGCATTCCTGCGGTACGTCGACGGCGGTGTCGGTGCCATGCATGTTTTCGATGTTTCCGCGTGAGGATTACAGCGACAAGAAAGGCAAAACCTACGAAGGCCTGCTCGACATTCTTCAACGGGTTGGCGTGCAAGTGTTGTGGCTGGACAACAACAGCGATTGCAAAGGCACCTGCCTGCGCGTGCCGCACCGTGACATCGCGAAGAGTCAACCGGGGCCGTTCTGCGACGGCAATAACTGCCTCGACGAAGCGTTACTGCAAGACCTGCAAAGCTACATAGACAGCCTCAAGGGCCACGCGATCATCGTCCTGCACGCCGACGGCAGCCACGGCCCGGAATACTACGAGCGCTATCCGCAAGCGCTGGAGCGCTTTAAACCGATCTGCCACACCAATCAGTTGGGCAGTTGCAGTCGCGATGAACTGGTGAATGTCTACGACAACACGATTCTGTACACCGACCATTTCCTCGCCAAGGTGATCGAGTTGCTCAAACGCAATCAGGCGACGCTGGATACGTCGATGATTTATGTGTCCGATCATGGCGAATCACTGGGTGAGAACGGCCTGTATTTGCATGCGGCGCCGTATGCATTGGCGCCGGAAGCGCAGACGCATGTGCCGATGGTGATGTGGTTTGGTGATCACACACTGGCCAATGAAGGGATTGATCGCGGTTGCCTGCAGGGTAAGACCGGGGAAGCCGGTTTGAGCCACGACAACCTGTTTCATTCGGTGCTCGGGTTGTTTGAAGTGAAGACGTCGCTGTATCAACCGGGGCTGGATATTTTCCACGGCTGCCGGCCCTCAATGACAGCCGCGCAATAACCCGACTGGCTGATTGCTGATTGGCAATGATCAATGTAGGAGCTGCCGAAGGCTGCGATCTTTTGATCTTGATTATAAAAAACAGGATCAAAAGATCGCAGCCTGCGGCAGCTCCTACAGGGATTGTCATAGGTTTGCCAGATAGGCCCACGGGTAGATGCCGCGTTGGTGGCCGTCGCTGAAGATCAGTTGCACGCCGTAGCCCTGGGGGTTGAGTTCGATCAGGCGAATGCGCTCATCTACCAGCGGCACCATGCCTTTCAGGCGAAACGCGCGGCATTGCGAGCAGGGGCACTGGCGGCGCAGTTCGGCGTGGTTGAGTTGCTGTTCACGGCCATCCGGCCAGTTCAGGCGCAGCGTTCGTTCACTTTGTGAGTTACCCACCGACAGCGGGTTCATTGCAGCTGACTCAGGGCAATGCGCACGGCTTTGCGCACTTCCGGGTCGCCGTCATCCTGCGCGGCCTGCAACGCGGCGACGGCGCCGCGATCATTCAGTTCACCCAAGGCCAGTGCGGCTTCTTTGCGCAGGTTGCTGATGCGATGGCCGAGGGTTTCGATCAATGCGTCCAGCGCCGGAGCGAAACGCAGGCGACCGAGGCTGCGCGTGGCACGCAAACGTACCTGCCAATAGTCATCGCTCAAGGCGTCAACCAGTGCTGAGCCCGCGTCAATGTGGCCGATCTTGCCCAAAGTCGTCGCGGCTTCTTCGCGCACTTGCCAGGCGTTGTCCTGCAAGGCCTGGCGCAGTGCTGGCAGAACGTCGGCGCTGGAGGCCAGGCCCAATGCACCGGTGGCGGCGCGGCGAACTTCGGTGTCGGGATCGTCGCTGGCCAATCTTGCTAATGCCGGTAACGCGTCGAGTTGCTTGAGCCAGCCGAGTACGCCCACCGCTTCACGACGCACGCTGGCATCGGCATCGTTCAGCGCCGAGAGCGCAGCCGGTGCGGCATCGGCGAATCGCAGTTCACGCAATGCACGGAACGCCGCAATACGAACGCTGACATCAGCGTGATCCGTCCACGGCAGAATCACCCGCCCCGCCGCTTCGGTTTTGAGCAGGCTCAAACTCTGCGCGGCAGCGGATTGCACCGATGGCGCGGGATCAGTCAGCGCCTCACACAAGGCTTGCACGACGTCTTCATCTTCCCAGGCTTCCAGCAATCGCGCGGCTTCAGTGCGGACTTCTTCAGCGGGATCCTGGCCCAAGCGATCCACCAGCCAGAGCAGGCCATCCGGCTCTTCAAGATCGGCCAGATCAATCAGGGCAATGCGCCGTACCCCGGCGTCTTCAGCGGTCAGGCGCGGTTGCAGGGCGAGGATGTCAACGTTATCGGTCACAGCAAAAATAGAGGTCATAGGGCAAATCGCGGCAAAGGGTTTTCGGGAGGCAGACCGAGCGGGTTGAGGCGCGGCAGCGGTCGGTCGTCGTCGTGGCGCAGCAGGTCGAGGCAGTGGCGTTTGAGGCGCGAGAATTCAGGGCTGGTGACCAGCTCGGTGGTGCGCGGTCGGGCAAAGTCGAGGCGCAGATCTTCGATGATGCGCCCCGGCCGCGCGCTCATCACCAGCAAGCGGTCGGCAAGAAATAGCGCCTCGTCGATGTCGTGGGTGACGAACACCACGGTGGTGCGGATGCGTGTCCAGATGTCCAGCAGCAGCTCTTGCATGTTCAACCGGGTCAGCGCATCCAGCGCGCCGAACGGCTCGTCCATCAGCAACAGGCGCGGGCGATTGACCAGCACCCGGGCGATTTCCACGCGTTGCTGCATGCCGCCAGAGAGCTGGTCGGGCCAGCGTTCGGCGAAGCCTTCGAGGCCGACCAGTTTGAGAATGTCGTCGGCGGCGCGATGCCGTTCAGCTTTGCCGATGCCGCGCATCTTCAGGCCGAAAGCGACGTTGTCGCGCACCGTGCGCCACGGGAACAGCGTGTGATGCTGGAACACCATGCCGCGCTGTGGTGATGGGCCGGACACTTCGCCGCCATCAACTTTCAGGCTGCCGGCGTGAGCGCTCAAATGCCCGGCCAATGCACCAAGCAACGTCGATTTGCCGCAACCGGACGGGCCGAGAATGCACACGAACTGGCCGGGCTCGATCTGGCAATCGAGGCCTTGCACCGCTTCAAAGGCTTCGAGACCTTCGCCGAGGACGATGGACAATTGGCGAATGTCGATCCGCCCTTCCGGGGTTTGCATCGCGCTCATCAGGCTTTTCCTCGCGGTCGATGCCAAGGCGTGAACAACCCGCCCAGACGTTTGATCAGCAGACTGCTGCCCATGCCCAACACCCCGATCAAGAGCATGCCGACGACGATGTCGGCATAGTTCTGAATGGTGTAGGACTCCCAGGTGTAATAGCCGATGCCGAACTGGCCGGAGATCATTTCCGCCGTGACGAGGCAGAACCATGAAGTGCCCATGCCGATCGCCAAACCGGTGATGATGCTTGGCGCAGCGCCGGGCAGGATCACTTCCAGCAGGATCGCCCGGCGCCCTGCCCCGAGGCTTTTCGCTGAGGCAATCAAACGTGGGTCGACGCCTTCGACGCCGTGCACGGTGTTGAGCAGGATCGGGAACAACGCGCCGGTGAAGGTGATGAAGACCATCGACAATTCGGAGGACGGGAACATCAGAATCGCCAGCGGAATCCACGCGACGGCGGGGATTGGGCGCAGGACTTCCAGCGGTGGCAGCAGCAGGTCTTCGGCCCATTTTGAACGGCCGATGGCGAGGCCCAGGGCGATGCCGATGACGAGCGCTGCGAGGTAGCCGGCGAAGACGCGGCTGAGGCTGGCGGTCAGGTGTTGCAGGAGCTTGCCGGAGTCGCCGAGGCCCAGCGCGGCTTCGATCACCGCGATGGGTGTCGGCACGTTGGCGAAGGTGACGAGGCCGAGGTTCCAGTGGTGGCTGGCGGCGAGTTGCCAGAACAGCAGGCAGAGCAGCAGTGATGCGGCCCTCGGAACCCAGCGAAAGTAAGATCGATACACAATTATTCCTCACAACCGAGATCTGATCGTTCCCACGCTCTGCGTGGGAATGCATCCCGTGACGCTCCGCGTCACATCCAAAGCGGACGCAGAGCGTCCATTGAGGCGTTCCCACGCAGAGCGTGGGAACGATCTACGTTTGAGTTAACGACTGGCAACGGCTTGGGTGGTGGCATCGGTGAAGTCAAAGACTTTGCCGCCCTGCGCCGAGGCAAATTGCTGAGCCTGGCCTTTGAGCAGGAAGGCGCTCAAGCGCCCCTTGGCATCACTGGCGAACCACGCCTGTTCGGCGAGCAACTTGATCCCGCTATCACTGGCCTGCGCATACACCGCCCGAACGTTTTTACCTTCTTGCTTCAACGCCGCCAGCGCAGTAAACGCCTCTTCCGCCGAGGCGTATTGGCGCACCTTGCCCTCACCGCGCACCCAGATTTCGGCGACATGGCTAACGTCAGTGATTGCTTTTCCCGTTACCGCATCCGTGCTCTTCAACGGCGTCTGCGCGTAATCCGCCAGCTGCGCCGTGTAATCCAGACCCGACGCTTTGAACGCCGCACGAATATATTGATCGTCAATGAAGTTGTTCAGATCGAGCCCGCGATCAGCCTTCTTCAGCAGCTTCAGCGTGTCGATCGCGGTACCCACCGCCTGACGATATTCCGGCTTCCAGCTCAGGTCGCGGGTCTGCACACCGAGCGGGCCATGGAACAGGTAGTTCACCTCAGCATCGACACCGGTGACTTTGGCGATCAACTCGCTGTACTTCTCAGGCTCAGCGGCGAGCAACTGATTGGCCTCGATGCTCGCACGCAGATAAGCGACGACGACTTCCGGGTACTTCTTCGCATACGCCTGATCCACCAGCGCACCATGGAACGTCGGCGCATTGGCCTGGGCGCCGTCATAAATCTTGCGCGCGAAACCCCGGCTCGGGAACAGTTCGGCGAACGGCACAAAATCGGCGTGAGCGTCGATCTTGCCGGCCTGCAATGCGGAGCCGGCGACTTCCGGCGGCTGGGCGATGATGTTGACGTCCTTCAGCGGATCCCAGCCCTGCGCCGCCACGGCACGCAGCAACATGCCGTGCGCGGTGGAGGCGAACGGCACGGAAATGGTCTTGCCCTTGAGTTCGCTCAGCGACTGCACACCCGATGCGCTCGGCACGACAATGCCGTTGCCGCTGCCCTTGATGCTGCCCGACAGCACGCTGATAAACAGGCTGTGCTTGCCGGCGGTTTCAAACGCCACGCCGTTGAACGCACCGGGGAAATCGGCCATGGCGCCGAAGTCGAGTTTGCCGGCGACCATCTCGTTGGTCAGCGGTGCGCCGCTGGTGAAGTTCTTCCACTGCACATCGTACGTGGCGTCTTTGTAGGCGCCGTCGTGGGGCAGGTATTTGTCGAGCAGTCCGAGTTCACGAATCAACAACCCGCCGGCGGCGCAGTTGATGGTGGTGTCCTGGGTGCCGATGGCGATGCGGATGGTTTCGGCCGAGGCCGACACGGTGAACGAAGCCAGTACCAGACCGGCGATTGCTGCACGCAACATGGTTGTTTCCCCTCGAATCATTTATTTGAGTTCGTCTCCGCCGCGATCAGGGCGCGGTGGGAAACGAGGGGTTTTCGATGGATCCAGCGTCCGGGGTTTGCCGGATGGCTAATGGTTTGCCACAAATCCCTGTGGGAGCGAGCTTGCTCGCGAAAGCGGTTTGTCAGGTGTCGATGTGCTGGCTGGATCACCGCATTCGCGAGCAAGCTCGCTCCCACAGTGGATTGCGTTTCAACGCAGGAGATAGGGAATGTCGACTTTCACGGCACCCGTCGGGCAATCCTTCTCGCACGGCATGCAGTACCAACATTCATCGAACGCCATGTAGGCCTTCTGCGTCGCCGGATTAATCGCCAGCAAGTCCATCGGGCAGACATCGACACACACGGTGCAGCCCTTTTCGGCGATGCATTTGTCCTCATCGACGGTGACGGGGGCGTTGGAGCGGAAGAAGATTTCTTGAGCTTGATAGGCCATGGTTCGGACTCTCTTTCAGGTGTGCATCAAGCGGCAAAGGCGCCGACCCGCAAACGGTCGTAGGCCTGCATTTCCTCGGCATCGAGCGGGATGATGTAAGGCTCGACGGCTTTCTTGAAACTGGTCATCTGGCCGTCATCGCCCTTCTTCAGATGGCAATGGCAGAACCACTCGCTGTCGTTACGCTGCGGGTGATCGACACGATAGTGATAAAGACCCCAGCGGCTTTCCGCACGGAACAACGAGGCGCGCGCAGCCATTTCGGCGCAGTCGCGAATCACGCTGGTTTCCATGGCGCGCATCAGTTCGTGGGCGTTGTTGGCTTTCATCTGATCAAGATCGCGTTCGATGTCGCTGAAGCGTTGCAGGCCGATCTGCATTTTCTTGGTCACTTTCGGCGGTTGCAGGTAATCGTTGACGAAGCGCCGCAGCTTGTATTCGACCTGCGCCGGCGGCAGACCGTGTTCGCGATCCAGCGGCGCGTAGACCCGGGCTTTTTCCTTTTCAATCTGCTCGGCATCCAGCGCAGAAAACTCACGCCCGGCGACAAAATCCGCCGCGTTGTGTCCGGCAAACCAGCCGTAGGTGAAGGCGCCAAGCATGTAGTTGTGTGGCACGGCCGCCATGTCGCCCGCCGAGTACAAGCCTTTCACCGAGGTTTCCGCGCGTTCGTTGACCCACACGCCAGACGCCGAGTGACCACTGCAAAAACCGATTTCGGAGATGTGCATTTCAACCATTTGCGTGCGGTAGTCGGTGCCGCGATTGGCGTGGAACTGGCCGCGACTCGGGCGCTCGTTGCTGTGCAGAATTTCCTCGATGTTCTGGATGGTTTCTTCGGCCAGGTGATCGAGTTTGAGGAACACCGGGCCGTTGCCGCTCTCCAGTTCCTGGTGGAATTCCCACATCATCTGCCCGCTCCAGTAGTCGCACTCGATGAAGCGTTCACCCTTGTTGTTCGCGGTGTAACCACCCAGCGGGCCGGTGACGTAGGCGCAGGCCGGGCCGTTGTAATCCTTGATCAGCGGGTTGATCTGGAAGCACTCGAGGTTGGCCAGTTCGGCGCCGGCGTGATAGGCCATCGCGTAGCCGTCGCCGGCATTGGTCGGGTTTTCGTAGGTGCCCATCAGGTAGCCCGACGATGGCAGGCCGAGTCGTCCGGCGGCGCCGCAGGCGAGGATTACCGCTTTGGCTTTGATCACATGGAAATCGGCGGTGCGGCAGTCGAAGCCCATCACCCCGTTGACGGTGCCCTCCTCGTCGGTCAGCAACCGCGTGCAGACGAGGCGATTGGTGATGCTCACCCGCGCACGTTTCAACTGGCGATAGAGGACTTTTTTGATGTCGTGCCCTTCCGGCATCGGCAGCACGTAGGCGCCCATGTGGTGGACTTTTTTCACTGCGTAATCGCCGGTTTCGTCTTTCTCGAACTTCACGCCCCAACGGTCGAGTTGTTCGATGGTTTCGAAGCTGTGCGTCGCGTAGGCGTACACCGCAGCTTGGTTGACGATGCCGTCATTGGCGATGGTGATTTCCTTGGTGTACTGCTCCGGCGTCGAGTGGCCGGGGATGATCGCGTTGTTCAGGCCATCCATGCCCATGCTGATCGCGCCGCTGCGTTTGACGTTGGCCTTGTCGACCAGCAGCACGCGCAGGTCGCGGTTCTTTTCTTTGGCCTTGATGGCGGCCATCGGCCCGGCAGTGCCGCCGCCGATGACGACGATGTCGTATTCCTGTTCGAGAACGTTGCGGGTCATGCCTGCTCCCCTTTTTGCCGGTCGATCCGCAGGCGGTACTGGAACGCATCGCCACGGTAGTAAAGGTGTTCGAAGTCCAGCGGCTGGCCTTGTGCGTCGTGGGTCAGCCGCTCAATGCGCATGATCGGTGAGCCGGCCTCGACATTGAGCGCCTGGGTCAGATCGCTGTCAGCGAGCACCGCGTCGATGGCCAGATCAGCGTGGCCGAGGGCGATGCCGCAGTCGTTTTCAAGGATCAGGAAGATGTCGCGGGTGACCAGATCAGCCTTCTCCAACCGTTCGCCGACGGCTTTGGGCAGGTAGGTGATTTCCAGCGAGATTGGTTCGCGATTAATCAGGCGTACACGCTTGATCTGCGCGACGATCTCGCCTTCGGCGACCTGCAAACGCTCGGCCACGCGCTTGTCGGCCGGGATGAATTTGAAGCTGCGCAGGCGGTTGATCACCTCGTAGCCACGCCCGGTCATGGACTCGGCGAGGCCTTGCAGGCTGCTGACGTTTTGAAAGGTTTTCGGCTTGGCGACGAAGGTGCCTTTGCCGTGGATCTTGAAGATCAGGCCTTCTTTTTGCAGATCGCCCAAGGCCTGGCGCACGGTGATGCGGCTGACTTTGAACAGTGCACCGAGCTCGCTTTCGGACGGCATCTGGCTGTCTTGCGGGTATTCGCCGTCGAGAATGCGCGCACGGAGGACGTCGCGTAATTGGGTGTGCAGAGGAACGCTACTGAGGGAGAGAACGTTATCGGTCATCGCGGGATCACTTGTTATAACGAGTTATGACGTGATCTTAGAGTTGTTATGACAAGGTTAGAAATATTGTTTGGGCATAACCTTAGATTCGGTGTTGAAAATCAAAAGATCGCAGCCTTCGGCAGCTCCTACATGAGACCGCGA
>NZ_LHVN01000022.1:0-85959 GCF_001269815.1 Pseudomonas sp. P1.31
CTGCGATCTTTTGATCCTGATCTTTTAAAAGCCAAAAGATCGCAGCCTCGTTGCACTCGACAGCTCCTACAGTGGAAATGAGAGTTCGGCCTCTGGGTGGGCGTCTGCTCACACCCAGGCAACAGCCAGCAATCCCGCGCCCAACACCACGCACAACGGCGAATACACCCACGTATCAAGCCGTGAAAACCGTGAGCCTTTGACCTCTTTGAAAAACCCCACCAGGTTCGAATCACCAATCGCCCGGGCGAACAGCAGCAGCGCAATCGCGCTGATCCCCCATTGCAGCGACCAGTGATGCACCGGCGCGAAGCCCCAACCCACGCGCATACACACCAGCGCCGCAATCACCAACAGCGCCGCCGCGACCAGCAACGTGATCCAGCCGGAAGGTTTGAACGCCGGGCGCACCGTCGCCACCAAACCTTGCACCGGCACTTGCGGTACGGCCGCCACCGCCGCCCATTGTCCGCCCAGCGCCCAGTACACATGCACCAGGGCGATCACCGCAAAAACCGTCACCAGCCATTGAGCCAACACAAAGGTCATGGTCGAGAATCCTTGGAAAGGGATTTGAACAAATCATCCTAGTTGGCATTTTTTGAAGTGCACGACCGATCGGCGGTACGGTAAAGTGCCGCCCCATGAAATTCTCCCGTACCGATCGCTCACTGCTGGCCTGGATGCTCTATTGCTGCGTCCTGTTCAACGTGTTCGCCTGCAGCATCGGTCACGGACAAATGGTCGGCATGCAGCTGAACGGTATCGGCGGCCAGTTCTGTACGGTCGACCCGGCCACCCAAGCGCCGATCGCCAACAACCCCACCGAAGAAAAACTGCCGACCCTGTCCAAGGCGTTCGGTTGTCCGCTGTGCTCGGTCGGCGGCGGCATGGGCCCGGCGTTCAACTCCAGCCTGACCCTCGCCGTTCTGCCGGAGCAACACAGCCCGCCGCTGGCACCCATCGGCAGTGCCGACCTCCCTGCCCGCTTCACCTGGCCCTCGGCCAACCCTCGCGCCCCACCGCTCGCCTGAGTGTTTCTGCCTTTTTTGATCTGTCAGCCCACTGCGCCAACGCGCGGCGTGTGCCTGTGCGCTGACGCCTAGACAAGCATTCAGGATTCAATGATGAAACAACTCACTTTGCTGGCGAGCCTGTGCGGCTGCCTGTCCGTCAACGTCTGGGCGCAATCCACCGTGGATCTGGCGCCCATCACCATCGATGGCGAATCCGGCGCCGAACCGGGCCTGAGCCTCGACCAGTCCAGCGGCATGGCCTCGCGCCTCGGTCTAAGCGTGCGCGACACGCCGGCCTCGGTGGCCATCGCCAACCGCAACGACATCGAGCGCCACGGCGCGCAGAACTTCCAGGACGCCGCCAACACCCTGCCCGGCGTCAATGCCAGCGCACCGCCGGGTTTCGGCGGCTTCGTCTCTTATCGCGGCTTCACCAGCAGCCAGATCACCCAGATGTTCAACGGCATCAACGTCTCCGGCGGACTCGCCCGACCGGTGGACGCGTGGATCTACGACCGGGTGGAACTGGTCGGCGGCCCGTCGTCGCTGATCAACGGCGCAGGCTCGGTCGGCGGTTCGCTGAACTACGTGACCAAACTCGCCACGCGCGATGAACAAGCCATCGAAGGCCGGGTCAGCTACGGCACTTACGACACCACCGAAACCGCGTTCGGCCTCAACCATGCGCTGACCGCCCCGAGCGCCGACATCCAGCACTATGCGCGACTCGACGTCAGCCACAACACCAGCAACGGCTACATCGACCGCCAGGAACGCGATGCCTGGAGCGTGGCGTTCTCGTTGCTCAGCGACCTGACGCCCGATCTGTCACATACGTTGGCGCTGGAATACCAGGACGAGCACGAGGACAGTCCGTATTGGGGAACCCCAGTGCTCAATCCCAAGGCCGGCGAGCTGAAGATCGACAAACACAACCGCTTCAACAACTACAACGTCGAAGACGGTCGCTACGAGCAACGAACCATCTGGGTGCGCTCGATCATCGACTACCGCATCAACGACAGCACCACCCTGCGCAACACGCTGTATCACCTCGACAGCCAGCGCGATTACCGCAACCTCGAAACCTACCAGTACAACGCCGACAACACGGCGGTGAACCGCTCAACCGCGTATCAAGTGCGCCATCAGGGCGAGCAGAACGGCAACCAGTTCGAACTGCGCCACGACAACACGCTGTTGGGACTTGAGACGACGTGGTCGGGTGGTTTCGAATACAAGGTCAACCAGACCACCAACTATCCCCTGAACGTCAAAGGCGCCAGCACGGTTGATCCGAACCATTACCGGCCGGGGCATTTCTACGACATACCCGGCACCAATCCGGCGTTGATCAGCGACAAGACCAACGAGGTCACCACCAAAGCGCTGTTCATGGAAAACCGCTTGGCGTTGACCGACAAACTGTCGCTGCTCACCGGTTTGCGTTATGACGATATCGACCTCGACGTGACCAACCACCGAGTGGTGACCGCCGCTAATCCCAAGCACCTTAAACGCAGCTGGGAACCGCTCACCGGACGCGCCGGCCTGACGTACCAGTTCATCCCGTCGGCCAACGTTTACGTGCAATACAGCACCGCCGCCGAGCAACCGAACGGCACCCAGGACTTCGACGTCTCGACGGGCAAGCAATGGGAGATCGGCAGCAAGTTCGATTATCTGAACGGGCGCGGTTCGGCGACGTTGGCGGCGTATACGATTGAGCGCAAAGACTTCGCCGTGACCGATCCGCTGGATCCGACCAGCAGCATTCCGGTGGGCCAGCAAACGTCGAAAGGCATTGAGATCGCCAGTTCGCTGCGGATCACCGACCAGTTATTGGCCGAAGGCAACTTCGCCTGGGTCGATGCGCAGTACGACGATTTCACCGAGAAAAACGCTGCCGGCGTGGTGGTGTCGCGCAAGGGCAACACGCCGACCAACGTGCCGGATCGGGTCGGCAATCTGTGGCTGACTTATGATTTTTCGCCGCAATGGCAAGGAGGGGTTGATGCGCGCTATGTGGCGTCGGTGTTTGCCGATACGGCCAATACGATGACAGTGCCGTCGTACACGTTGTTTGGCAGCTTCCTCAGCTACAAGGTCGATTCGCACACGACCGTGACCGGGCGGGTGCGCAATTTGACCAATGAGGTGTATGCCGAGTTTGCGCATGTGTCGCCGGCATATTACCTCGGGACGCCGCGTACCTTTGAATTGGCGGTCGCTACGAAATTCTAAAAAAAACCTGTAGGAGCTGCCGAAGGCTGCGATCTTTTGATCTTGCTTTTAAAACAATCAAAATCAAAAGATCGCAGCCTTCGGCAGCTCCTACAGGATCGGGTCGGCTATAGACCTGCGGATACTTTGTCCGCCACATCCTTCGGCAACCAAGCCTGCCACACATCCGGATGCGCCTTCATAAACGCCACCGCCGCTTCCCGTGGCGCCGTGTGCTTCTCGCTCATCTCGGCCAACGCCTTGTTCAACGGCTCAATCGGGAAATCGACCTTGCTGAAGAACTCGGTAATCTGCGGATACTGTTTCTGGAACGGCGTCGACACGCCAATCGACAGCTTCGAAGCCAGCGAACGGGTCGGTTTTGGGTTGGGATTATCGGCGTCTGTCAGCGTCTTCCACGCTTCGGCATCAAACGCCGGCTCTTCCAGCTGCACCAGTTTGAACTTGCCCAACAGCGGCGTCGGCGACCAGTAATAGAACAACACCGGTTTGCCGCGACGAATCGATGAACTGATTTCGGCATCCAGCGCCGCGCCCGAACCACTGCGGAAATTGGTGTAGTCGTCCTGCAACCCGTACGCCGTCAGCTTCTGTTTGTTGACCACTTCCGAGGTCCAGCCGATCGGGCTGTTGAGGAATCTGCCCTTGCTCGGGTTTTCCGCATCCTTGAACACGTCCTTGTATTTCTTCAGGTCACTGACACTGCGCAAGTCCGGCGCCAGCGGCTTGATGCCTTTGGCCGGATCACCCTTGATCACGTATTCCGGCACCCACCAGCCTTCGGTGGCGCCTTTGACGGTATCGCCGACGCTGACCACTTTGCCTTCCGCCTCAGCCTTGACCCACACCGGACTGCGCCCGGCCCACTCCTCGCCAATGACCTGAATGTCATTGTTGGCCAGCGCGGTTTCCAGCGTGATGGTGGTGCCGGGCAGCGTGTCGGTCGGCAGCCCGTAGCCCTTCTCGACGATGATGCGCAACACATCGGTGATCAGGCTGCCGCTTTCCCAGTTCAGGTCAGCGAAATGGATTGGCGTCTCGGCCGCCATCACCGCTTGCGCCGACGTCAGCATCCCGAATGTCGCCACGCTGGCGGCCAATAACCGTCGAAATCCGTTCATCTATTACCCCTCGTGCTGTTCACAGCATTGGCAGGATGGCCTGACAGAAGACCGCAAGCCTCTGAATACTCAGTCAACTGACTGTAGCCGAGGTTCCAGTGTTTTCAGGTAGATGATCCGGTCGAGGTTATGTTTCAGATTTTTCCTGCAAGCTTTGTAGCTCGCGTCTGACCATGGCGGCGTATTCCGCCGGCCGCAAGGTGTAGATCTGCGACGCCACCCAGCCCAGCCACGCGCCCTGCATTGGCGCCTTGGCGGCGTACAAGCGCTGGGCCTCCTCGCGCGCCGTGTCGAGGTTCTGCGAGTGGAAATCCGCCCGACTCACTCGCTGGCCTTGAACGTCACCAGTTCGCCCTTGCGCCACTTGGCGGCTTTGGCGGTGACGGCTTTCAGCGTTTTGGTCAGGCCTTCCTGCAGTTGCTCATTGGCGGCGAACACCGTGACTACGCTGTGGCCTTCCTTGAACAGAATTGCCTGGCCATCGGCCGTCGTTACAAAGGCGTAATCGCCCAGGCCATAGACCGTCAGTTTGATTTCGCGAAAACGGATGTCCATCTTGCCGCCTTCACGGCTGGGCAAGACCGACGCACTGAAATGATCGCCAACCTTGAGCTTGAGCCCGGGTTTGTCATCGACCACCAAGGCACTTTCGGTGTCGATTTCGGCGACGTAAATGCCTTCGGCGCTCTGCTCGGTGATGTAAACAAAACGCGATTGAAACAGCTTGACCAGCTTCGCGCGCAAATCACCCAGCACGAACAAAGCATGCATATCGAGGTTACTGACTGCCAAAGAAACATCCCCACATCTGAAAAAGCCGCACACGGAAAACGCGCACGGCAAAAAAACGGCCAGGCCGACAGTGTTGCCAAATAACTCAAATAAAAGTCCGAAGCGAGCAGACAGCTCATCGTTCGCGAGGTTCTTAGACTACTGGAATGTCACTCGCGAAACTTGCCTCAACTGTCGCCAGAGCTTGAAGGAAAAATCCTCAGTGGCCGACAGATAAAACTGACTACGAACTTTAGGGAAAATTCTCACGAAAAAAAGCACTTTTCCGACATATCGCAACTGAAAAATTGCTTTAGATAAGCCCCGTCGTCAACAGGTATTGGCGATTCTAGAGCAGCAATGCTCATTACGACTACCCGAAACGACCTGTAAATAGGGGTCGAACGATGAAAAGGACTTCATATGTGCACTCTAACCCACTTTGCCCTGCCCTCTGATGCACGCACCACATCGCCGCTGATCCTGCGTATCGCCACACCAGATGATCAGACACCTCGTTTTCAAGTGGTACCGGCCGGCAACTCGTTTTTTCACATCAAGGAAAAATCGACGGGTCGTGTAAGAGGTTTCCGCGAAGACCATAACGAAGCCTGTGCGCTAGCCCGATCACTTGAATCGAAAATCGAACTCCTGGCGAACGGCTGCCTCAGATAAAGAGAGTGTTCGATCGCGTCAACCCGGCGCCCACACCAAGGAGCATACGATGGAACTGACAGCAAACAATCTGACGACCCTGTTCGACCAACTGGGATTGCCTTCGGAAGGCTCCGCTATCGACGATTTCATCGAGGCCCATCCGCTGCCTGCGGACGTCAAATTGATCGACGCCGACTTCTGGTCGCCACAACAAGCGCAATTGCTCAAAGAATGGTTACGTGCCGACGGCGATGAAGCGGTCATGGTCGATGAGTTGAACGTACGCCTGCACCGCGGCAAGTAAAACCGATCAGTGCAGGCTGTCACCCGCCTTGGCTTGTAATTCTGCAAGCCATGCGGCCTTGCACTCTTCCGCCTCATCGCGACTGGCGAACGCGGTGCCGCGCCGCTCTCCATTCAATAACACCACCCAGCAGACGCTCTGCCCCATCGCGCGCAAACCCTCGGGGACACCGCTGCCGATCATCACGGCGACATCAACTCTGCACTGCATGCTGACCTCCCAAAATCATTAGCTAGCTAACTACGTAGTTAGATTAATGGTTTTCTACGGGAGGAAACAGCAACGGCCGTGCACAGATTCATTGCAGCAAAGGTAACAATCGCTCAGCGCGCACCTTCGGGTTTATAGCCCAGACGCAAACCGCCCCAATGCCGGCCCTTGATCATGATCGGCACCGACAGGTCATGCATCAACTCACCGGTGTCGCGGGTATAGGTCTGCAACAGCACCGGTTGCTGATGGCTACCGCAGCGAATCCCGGTGCGATCGGCAAACTTGCGTTTGGTGCGATTGTTCAGCGCATCGACCTGCGCATCGCCAGTTAACGGCTTGCTGAATGCCTGATTGTGCGTCGGCACATAGCCCTGTTGCGTGCAGGCAATGGCGAAGACCAGCCCTTCGTGACGCGGCAGCAACGGCTCCTGAATCGCGGGCAGCACCTGATCGGTGTAGCGATCGAAACGGGTCTGAAATTTCGCCGGTTGAGTATTCGGGATCGGTTGGTACTGGCGATCAAACAGATCCTCCAGACTGACCCGTCCCTGATCTATATCGGCTTCAAACTGCGTAGCAATCCGATTGGCACCTTCACGCGCGAGGTCGTAGATACGCTGGTGATAGTCATCGAGGCCGACTTCGGCGAGCCGTTCGCTGATGGTTTCCGCTTGCCCTTCCATCTGCACGGCGGCGTCGGCGAGGCGGCGGGTTTGCTGATCGCTGATCGCCAGATCGCTGCGCATCTGCTCGATGGCTTTGAACAAACTGTCGAGTTGCTCGCGGTTGGTTTCCGCGCCCCGGGCGATTTCGCCGACCTGGGTTTCCACGCCAGCGGCCAGTCGCGCGATGTTTTCCAGGTGCTGACCGGTGTGCTCGACCTGCTCTACGCCGGTGTGCAGGTCGCTGGACAGCTCGCGAATCTGCTCGACCACTTGCACGGTGCGTTGCTGAATGTCGGCAACCATCTCGCCGACTTCGCCGGTCGCCGATGCGGTTCGCGCGGCCAAACCACGCACCTCATCGGCGACCACGGCAAAACCGCGCCCGTGTTCGCCAGCACGGGCTGCTTCGATGGCAGCGTTGAGTGCCAACAGATTGGTCTGGCTGGCGATGGATTGAATCACCAGCGTCACTCGCTGGATATCATCGCTGCG
The DNA here is from genome assembly GCF_001269815.1 of Pseudomonas sp. P1.31. Lineage (NCBI taxonomy): Bacteria > Pseudomonadati > Pseudomonadota > Gammaproteobacteria > Pseudomonadales > Pseudomonadaceae > Pseudomonas > Pseudomonas sp. P1.31. The sequence continues at coordinate 7,484 of NZ_LHVN01000022.1, forward strand.
CACGCTCAAGGCTTCGATCAGCTCGCGGCTGGCGTTGGCGCGTTGACTGAGTTGGTGCATGCGCGAGATCGAATCGAGCAATTGCGTGCGCCCGGCCGCACTGCTGTGATGGGCTTCGCTGGCAGCGCTGAGTGCTTCGCGGCTGAGTTGCGAGGTCGCGTGTTCAGTGGCGATCATCACTTCGGCGTTGCTGACGATTTGCGCGGCGGCATTCAGTTGCGATTCGAGCTTGCTCGCCAGCTCTTTCACCGAAAAGGCTACGCCGGCCGCCGACAAGGCGTTATGGCTGGTCGTGTAGGAAAGGTCGCGGGTCAGTTCAGAAATAGCGCTGCCGGAATCGGCAGGCTGTGCAGCGGGGACGGCTCGGGAACGCAGGCGCGGCAGCCAGACAATCAACACCGCCAATGGCATTGCGAGGTACAGCGACCACTCACCCAGGGTCATGCCGGCCAACAACAGCATCAGGGCGATGCTTTGCAGGGTCGGTGCGAGCCAGCGGTTTTTCGGCAACAGCACTGGTGCAGGCAGAGCCCCAACCAGAGATCCATCTCTCGTCATATCATCACCCCACGCTTGTTTTCATTGTTGTAACTGCATTAAACGCCACTACAACGCCATTATCTATGGTCCGTTAGTCGTGGGGTCTTGCAGCAGGTCAATGAATCGGCGGGAAATGTTGCAGACGAGCAAAAGCAAAGATCGCAGCCCCGACATCTCCGTGTAGGAGCTGCCGAAGGCTGCGATCTTTTGCTGGCGACCCACATTCATGGGTCACCGCACAGCATCAAGCCTGACGCTGGTGCTTGTCGATCTGCTCGTGACGCTCTTGAGCTTCGATGCAGTACTTGGTGGTCGGGCTGATCAGCAGACGCTTCAGGCCAATGGCCTCGCCGCTGTCGTCGCACCAGCCAAAACTGTCTTCCTTGATGCGCTCAAGGGCTTGTTCCAGTTGCGGCAGCATGCGCTGGTCGCGATCGATCGCGTTCACCAGCCAAGTGCGCTCTTCTTCAACCGAAGCCGCGTCCGCCGGATCAGCCGGAGTGTCCAGGCTCTCGATGGCGATGCGATTTTGCTCAATGCGCTCGTGGGTTTCGACTTTCATGTTCTGCAACAGCTCAGAGAAAAAAGCGTGCTGCTCGGCATTCATGTAGTCATCTGCCGGCATGGCCAGCAACTTGTCCTTTGTCATTGATATCTCTATAAAAAAACGTGCATTAAGGCGAATTAGGGAGCGTTTCGGCAAACCGCGTGCGGCTGTCGAAAAGGCATCGTTTATTGCAAATGCCACCCGGCACTCAATTTACGAGGGGCGGCAGTCTAAGGCCGACTTGCGACCTCAGCAACAGAAAATCCAGCGAATTCGTCCGACAAAGCCCGGAAACTGCTCTGACACAGGCTTCATGGCGGTACTCGGAGTGCGTTTATAGCAAGAAATTCAATCGAGCGGCTGTATATAGAAGACAAACGGCTAACGAAGACCTGCGACCGATGACTCTCGGCCGCCCGAGTTTTCATTCAGAACTGCCCTGGAGCCTTCGCATCCCCCCGGATTCAGGGGCGCTGCCGTCCATATAAAAGAAAAGATCTGAAGGATTACCCATGTCCAGTACATATCTGCACCAAACGCATCGCCAGCGACAGGCGCCCGCAGAGCGAGCGGATCAGGGTCGACGAAATTCACCAACAGGTCGGCTTCGACAACTGACAATTGCTTCAAGCTCGGCTAGGTTATGCCTTCCCACCGGTTCGACTTGAAGGAACGCGTCATGAAACTGATCGGCATGCTCGACTCCCCTTACGTGCGGCGCGTGGCGATCTCCGCCAAGCGCCTGGGCATCGCCCTCGAACACGAGTCGGTCTCGGTGTTCCGCCACTTCGAACAATTCCAGCAGATCAACCCGGTGGTCAAAGCGCCGACACTGATCCTCGACGACGGCGTCGTACTGATGGACTCCACGCTCATCCTCGACTACCTCGAAGCCGCCACCGGCAAAACCCTGCTGCCGAAAGGCCTGAGCCAACGCGCCCAAGCCCTGCGCCTGATCGGCCTCAGCCTCGCCGCTTGCGAAAAAGCCGTGCAGCTCTACTACGAACGCAATCTGCGCCCGGCCGACATCCAATACCAACCGTGGGTCGAACGCGTCGAAAGCCAACTCGCCGCCGCCTTCACCGCCCTCGAAAAACAACTCGACAGCTACATCCTGCCCACCGATGGCACGCTCGCCCAGGACGGCATCAGCCTCGCGGTCGCGTGGAGCTTCACCGGCCTCGTCGTGCCCGACCAGATCGACAACCACCGCTACCCGCGCATCGCCCAATACACCGCCTACGCGGAAAGCCTCGAAGCCTTCATCAACACCCCGATGACCTGACCATGAGCACAACCGACACCGCCGCACCCGCGCTCAAAGAAATCTTCAACGCCGAACGCCTGCAACACATCGCCGACGAAATGAGCGCGGTGTACCCCGCGTTCAAGGCCAAAGCGTTTCTCAAACATGCCAATGAAGGACTCGCCGAGCTATCGGTGATGCAACGCATGGCCCGCGTCAGCGAAAGCCTGCACGCTGTTTTGCCGCTCGCGTATGAAGATTCCCTCGAAGTGTTGTTTGAACTTGCTCCGAGGCTCAACAGCGGATTCGTCAGCATGTGCCTGCCGCACTATGTCGCCAGCTATGGCGGCGGACATGCGTTCGATACCTCGATGGAGGCGCTGAAGTACTTCACCACGTTTGGTTCTTCTGAATTCGCCATCCGCCACTTTCTGCGCAGTGACCTGGAACGCTCGCTGGAACTGATGCATGACTGGGCGCTGGATGAGAATCACCATGTACGCCGGCTTGCCAGCGAAGGCAGCCGCCCTCGCCTGCCTTGGTCGTTTCGACTGGAAGCGGTGCAGGCGAATCCGAATTTAGCGGCGGGGATATTGGATCGGTTGAAGGCGGACGAGAGTTTGTACGTGCGCAAGTCCGTGGCAAATCATTTGAATGATGTAACGAAGGAACATCCGGGTTGGGTATTGGATGTGATTGAGGGGTGGTCGCTGGAGGAAAAGCATACGGCCTGGATTGCCAAGCATGCGTTAAGGAGTTTGATTAAGCAGGGGGATATGCGCGCGTTGGCGGTGATTGGTGCGGGGAAAAAGGCTGAGGTTGAGTTGGTGGATGTGCGGGTTGAGCCGGGGGTGGTGCGGTTGGGGGATGCGATTGGTTTATCGTTTTCGGTGAAGTCGACGGTGGCACATGAACAGCGGCTGGTGATTGATTATGCGATTGACTATGTGAAGGCGAATGGCGGGGTTTCGCGGAAGGTTTTTAAGTTGAAGGTGGTGGATTTGGTGGGGTTTGGGGAGGTGGTTGTGGGTAGAAGGCAGGTGATAAAGGATTTTACGACGCGGAAGCATTATGGTGGGGTGCATGGGGTTTGGGTGATGGTTAATGGGGTGGTTTTGGGTGGGGCTGAGTTTGATATCCTTGTTTGAGGATTATTTAGAGGCTCGTCATTAACCAAGTAATCGGGGGTGTGGATGGATCGGAATGTTGGTCTGATTGCGACCAGACGCGGCTAGGCAAAATGGACAGTTATCGGAAACATATATTCGCGTTCGAGGGTTGCCATCATCATTTCCTGCCGGCCGCACAACCAGAAAGTACCTGTGCACCTACGATTACGCATGGCATCACTACAAAGCCTAACGCTTTAGCCACCGTACTCTTCATAAGCTCAAAGAGAATATTTTCGGCATCCTACGCTCCCACTGTGCTAGTTTTCGAGCCAGATGCCCGCGATTTTAATGCTGTGATTTTGGCCGAATGACCACCGAACAATGGCGGATCAATAGGCCAATTTCCAAACAACTTCTCGCAATATAGAGACGAAGCTAATGCCTAATAATGTGCGCCAAATAAAAGCACTGATTCAAAGCTCTGGAAAAACAGCGTCGATAGACTTAAATCAGCGAAACCTAATAATTACAGGAGTGAATGGTTGCGGCAAAACTCAATTTATCGACGGATTATTTGAATATCTAACAAGACGCATCATCCACAAACAAAACACCCCACTACAACAACTACAACAGACTTTAGATTACTACAGCCATCAGCTTTCAAATATGAGCAAAGCCGACTCAAGCTACCAGACTTTTTTAGGGTTAGTTAATAAGCACAAGGCGGATATCGCAGAAGCTCAATCTCCGCCCGTCTTAATTGATGATTATGAGTTATTTACTATTGACTACCACAACCACAAGGCTGTGCTTTTAAAGTTTGAAGCCACACGCCAAGTTAATATAAGACCATCCGACTCCTCTAAGAGTATTGATTACCTGAGAGAAGATCTGCTTTCAGGCCACGATGCGGCTTCACTATTTGAGGACTATCTGGTCAGCCAAAAAACTGCACAAGCTTTCGCTGAGTCGCCCAGCATAGGCAACAATCCAAAAAAGGCTAAATCGATTGGGTTGTGGTTTGAAAAATTGGAAAATGATCTACAAGAACTGTTCGAAGACAACACTCTAAAGCTAGTTTTCCAATATGAATCGCAGTCATTCTATATTAAGCAGGACGGAAAATCGAAATATCGACTTCAGCAGTTATCGTCTGGCTTCTCATCAATTTTTTCCATTTATGCTACTCTTTTAACAAGGATCCAACTGAGCTCCTTTGCTGCTGATGAAATTTATGGGGTTGTACTTATCGATGAAATCGATGCTCACCTCCACGTAACTCTGCAACGAAAAATCCTCTCTTTCTTAACCGCCTCCTTCCCTAAAATTCAGTTTATTGTAACTACACATTCACCATTTGTCGTATCGTCTGTGAAAGATGCCGTTATCTATGATTTATCAACTTTTGAGCAAGTTGAAGACCTTTCGATGTATTCATACGAATCTATTTTGTCAGGACTGTTTAATACTGCACCTATTTCGGAAGTAGTGAGGGAAATGGTAATAGAGATAGGAGACATAATGACATCCAAAGACATAGATATTATAAAGCTTGAGCGCTATATTCGTGAGATAGGTGAGCATGAAAGACATCTGGATAGCGAATCAGCTTTTTACGTCAAAAAGGCTAGGATCTTAGTTAACAAGAAAAAATTGGAGGGGAAGTAATGTTCAACACTATTAGGCCTCCAGAAATTCCTGCCTCCCTGAGCGCGCACCGAAGATATGATGATAGCGATGTATACAAATCGCTATGCGAGATTTTTTATAACAAATGCTATATTTGCGAAGCTAAAGAACCTCATGATATAAACGTTGAGCATTTTACCCCTCATAAGGGAGACAAGAAAAAAAAATTTGATTGGAATAATCTTTACTTAGCGTGTAGTCGATGCAACAACATAAAGCTCGCAGAGTTTGATGGCATTCTTGACTGCTGTGATCCATCGCTTGATGTGTTTCGGGCAATCAGGCACGTTCCACCAATCACACCTTATGCTAGAACCGTACAATTGGTGGCCATGGTCGCAAATGCAAGAGTTGATCTGACTAGAAATCTATTGGAGAGAATATATAATAGCGACCACACAATAAACAAAAAAATTTCAGGAGGCTTTCTTCGTCACAAGATATTTGCTCAGTATAATTCACTACTGGATCAAATCAATTCGTACTATGACCCCTTAGCGACCGACGATGAAAAAAAACTGAGCTTGGAACGAATGAAAAAACTAATTCACAAATCGGCTCCGTTCTCAGCGTTCACTCGGTGGTGTTTGTTGGATGATGTAATATTAGGGGATCTTCTTGTCGAATTTATGGATTAGCAAAAAGATGTTTGGACTTTTCAAGTCCATTCGTTTTTTTATTAACCATACATCTTCACCACAATTTGGTGAAAGTTTCAATACCAGCTCAGTTATACGCGCAATTAACGGCGACTCAGCTTTTCACCTGCCTTTAGTGACCAGTTAAAAACCGGCGTTACATTTTGCTCAGGGGAGACAAGATAACTTTCTCGGTTAATTCCGGTACTAAATCCTGACATGATGACGCCGTTAACCCCGTCTAATTCTGTGCTATGACGCAACATTACAGAGAACGGAAGTGGTTAACCATCCAAGCCTCGGGCGAATTCAGATCCATCTCTTATTCGAAACGAATCCTCCGCGAGTGCTCAAATACCTTTTCATCGATACCCCCTCCGCCTCGTCTCCAAACCAGACTTTCATGTAATCGGCAAAACCGAGCTCTCACCATGGCGATTGAAGGTCATTTACGCCAGACGCGGAGTCTTAAATTTGGCATCCCGCCAACAATAATCCGCCCAGCAACAGCACGATTACTTCCATTACCAGAGCATCCAATCTGTTTTCTTAATTACCAACTGCCAAACGGAATGCCGAACTTCTCGATATAGCGTTTGGATTTTTCATTGACCGTGTATGCATAACGCCCTTCGTTCTTTCCTTGGCTCGGCCCCAGTGGCTCGATCTCGGCCTGCCCTCGCGCGACTTTCACCGGGTGATTACAAGAGTCTCTTACCCAAACCTGCACGACACCACCGGGTGCTAGACCTAAGTAGACCGATGCCATAGACCTGGCCTCTTGATCAGGGGCTTGCGGACAACGTTGGTTGACGGATTGCACCATCAACTGCCTGGCCTGCTCTGGAATATCTACCCAGACTTGCCACGTTTTCTGTTCGACGATCGATTGCCAGCGAACCCATATCCGAACGGGCAAATCTGCCCCCACTACTCTCCTGCCACTGCCCCCGACTCCCCCAGTCCAACCCCGAGCCGACTCGGTTCCGTCCTCAGGCTCTCCTCCCGCAGCGGTGCCGCCGCCAACCTTTAAGAAAATCTTGCCATTAATGTCTTGCACAGAGCTGTTCTCTACCCAGACTTTCATATAGTCCGGTTCAATGAGCGCCAGCTCCCACCATTCAGATTTCGGGTCATTTTTCGCTGAAAGCGAATCAGCAGATTGGCAGCCAGTAATGAAAATCGCACCTAGCAGATAAATAATTTTCTTCATTAATGTCCGCTCACCAACTCCCGTAAGGGATGCCGTACTGGTCGATATAACGCTTGGCTTTTTCGCTCACTGGATATGCGTAGCGACCACCGTTTTTCCCCTGTTCGGGGCCTAGCGGTTCAATTTCGCCTTGAGCTCTAGCCACCTTGACTGGACGGTGGCACGAGTCTCTGACCCAAGCTTGAAGTATTCCTCCCGGCGCTAGACCTACATAAAGCGTTGCCTTGTACCGCGCGTCTCTTTCTGGTGTTTTCGGGCAGCGCTGATGTGTTGACTTCACCATCAGTTGCCTCGCTTCTTCTGGAATCTCTATGAATCCTTTATAGGTTTTCTGCTCGGAGATGGACTGCCATCGCACAAAGATCAGTTTCGGAAGCTGAGCGCCGGTTACTGACTTCCCGGATCCGCTAACAGGCCCCCAACCACGGGCAGACTCCGTGCCATCTTCCGGCTCACCTCCAGCCGCTGAGCTTCCGCCCGCTCTGAAAAACATCCTGTTATTGATATCAAGAACTGAGCTGTCTTCTACCCAGACTTTCATGTAATCGGGCTCAATGAACCCCATTTCCCACCATGGAGATTTGGGATCATTTTTCGCTGAAAGTGGGTCGGCGGTCTGACACCCACCAATCAACAACGCGCACAGCACGGATACTACGTTCCTAAAAAAGGAAATCGGATTACCAACTCCCATACGGAATCCCGAATTTTGCGATATAGCGTTTGGATTTTTCACTGATGGGGTATGCGTAACGCCCTTCGGTTTTTCCCTGACTTGGCCCTAGCGGTTCGACCTCGGCTTTTGCCTTGGCCACTTCGATTGGATGGAGGCAGGAATCTCTGACCCACACTTGCACAACGCCCCCGGGAGCCAAGCCAAGATAGACCGAAGATATATAGGTGGCTGATTGATCCGGCGTTTTTTCGCAACGCTGGTTAATTGAGGCAAACATCAGTTGCCTGGCTTTTTCGGGTATATCAATCCAGGCGCGGTAGGTTTGAGGTTCTACGATGGATTGCCAGCGAACGTAGATTCGCTTCGGGAGATCGGCGCCAACCACTGGTCTCGCAGAGGCGCCCACACCATCCCAACCTCGGGCGGAATCGGTTCCATCCTCTGGTTGCCCACCAGATGCAGATCCACTGCCTGTGCGCAGTAACGTTTTTCCCTTGATGTCCTCCACTGCCGTGTCTTCAACCCAGACTTTCATGTAATCAGGTTCGACAAAGCCGAGTTCCCACCATGGGGATTTAGGGTCGTTGTTGGCGGACTGCGCATCATTTGACTGGCAACCAGCAATGAACAGAGCGCACAAAACAATCAATCGGGACATCAGCTACTTACCAGCTCCCGTACGGGACGCCGTACTTGTCGATATACCGCTTGGCCTTTTCACTGACAGGGTAGGCATACCGCCCTTGATTTTTACCCTGACTCGGCCCCAAAGGTTCGATTTCAGCTTGAGCTCTAGCCACTTTGACCGGATGGTGACACGAGTCACGAACCCATACTTGTACGACCCCACCAGGAGCCAAGCCCAAATAAATCGACGCGATAAAACTAGTTGTCTGATTCGGGGTTTCTGCACAGCGCTGATTCACTGATGTATACATCAACTTCCTCGCCTCTTCGGGTATGTCCACCCAGACTTTGTAAGTTTGCGGTTCTACGATGGATTGCCAACGGACAAAGATTCGTTTCGGTAGATCCGCACCTACCACTGCTTTTGCGGAGCTACCCAAGCCATGCCAGCCACGTGCAGATTCAGTACCGTCTTCCGGCTCTCCTCCCGACGCAGTTCCTCCGCCAGTGCGCGAGAACAACTGGCCTTTGACGTCTTCTACGGCACTGTCCTCAACCCAGACTTTCATGTAACGAGGTTCTGTAAAGGCGAGCTCCCACCATGGAGATTTCGGATCGTTCTTTGCTGATAGAGGATCAGCATGACAACCCGCTACAGACGTCAGACAAAGCAGAGCCAAAAGAACTTTCATCACAAGAGCGTCCAATCAGGTACGTGGGGATGTTGTACGCGTATTCCATTCGGAGTGGGCGCGTTAATGTCCACCTAAGGATTACCAACTCCCATACGGGATGCCGTACTTCTCAATGTAACTCTTTGACTTTTCACTAATCGGATACGCGTATCGTCCTTGGTTCTTTCCCAGACTTGGCCCCAAAGGTTCGATCTCGGCTTGTGCTTTAGCTACCTTGACAGGACGGTGACATGAGTCACGAACAAACACCTGCACGACTCCCCCAGGAGCCAATCCCAAATAGATAGAGGCGCTGTAGCTAGCCTGTTGCGTTGGCGTTTCTGGGCATCGTTGATTCACCGACGCAACCATCAATTGTCTTGCCTCTTCGGGTACATCTACCCAAACCTGATAGGTTCGCGGCTCAACGATGGACTGCCAACGCACGTAAATGCGTTTGGGCAAATCGGCTCCAGTCACAGCTTTTGTGGCAGCACCCACGGCGTGCCAGCCTCGTGCGGATTCTTTACCGTTTTCCGGTTCCCCACCTGCGGCAGTACCTCCGCCCGTGCGTCTGAATACCTTGCCGTTGATGTCCTCTACGGCACTGTCTTCGACCCATACCTTCATATAGTAAGGCTCGGTAAAGCCTAGTTCCCACCATGGGGACTTAGGATCATTTTTCGCTGAAAGTGGATCGGCAGTCTGACATCCACTAGTCAACAACACGCACAGCACCACGATGACATTTCTGATAAAGGAAATCGGATTACCAACTCCCATATGGAATGCCGTACTTGTCGATATAAAGCTGAGCCTTTTCGCTGACAGGGTAAGCATACTGCCCCCCGTTTTTACCCTGCTCCGGCCCTAGCGGCTCTAAGTCCGCTTGTGCTCGAGCAACTTTTACCGGACGTCGACACAAATCCCTCACCCAAACCTGCACAACGCCACCAGGTGCCAATCCCAAATAGACCGATGCCATGAAACGTGCAGTTTTATCAGGTGTTTCCGGGCAACGTTGATGGGTAGATGTCACCATCACTTGCCTCGCCTCTTCAGGGATATCCACCCATGCCCGATAGGTCTTCCGCTCTGGTATCGATTGCCAACGCACAAAAATACGTTTTGGAAGATCTGCGCCGATCACCGGTTTTCCAGTGCCGCCCACACCGATCCATCCACGCGCAGACTCTTTGCCGTCGTTCGGTTCGGCACCACTTGCGTTCCCCCCCCCTGCCCGCAAATAAGTTTTGCCGTTGATGTCTTCCACGGCACTGTCTTCAACCCAGACATTCATAAAATTGGGTTTGATGAATGCCAATTCCCACCACTCGTATTTCGGGTCATCTTCACCCGATTGTGAGTTTGAGGCCTGACATCCCGAGATAAGTAAAGCGCCCAGCAGGGCTACAAGTATTCTCATTTACCAGAGTTTCCAATCAGCTACGTGAGGATGTTGTACACGGACACCATTTTCGGTGGGGGCGTTGATGTACACGGCCCGAAGACCGCTGCCATCTCTTCTACCTAGAGGATGATTCCAATTAGCGGAGGTATGGATGTATTTCAGCCTAAGCAATTGCTCTTCTTCTGGAGTAGTGACGTAATTACCCGTTAAAAATTTGTCGTAGAGACCTTGTAGCTCGCTGGGCACGGCATACTCAGCTCTAGCAGGTATATCGGTAAAGGGAACACCTTTTTCCCTCGCTAGCTGGTGCATCAACTTCAGATACACCGTAGAAAGCTTGCCACTGACGGGCCTCTTGAGCTGAAGCCCCGCGTATACACGTTTTTGCTTCGGCCCCAGTCTGTCCTGGTGATCCATTGGAATGTCGAATGCTTCCGGCGTCACAATTTCCAATAAATGGGCAGGCCATCCGTTGGCTATCCATTGATTCTTTACTTTGGCCGCGTCTCGATAGATTGAGGTGGATGTGACGTCTGTATTGAACGACACCTCAAGTGTTTGCATGGGACTGATCAAAACGCACTCTTCGACCTGATCCAAGTAGCTGCCACCGATGTCCGAATGGACACCGGGGCATGAATACTCCGGATGATCAGGTTTGACTCGGCTCAAAGCGAAGTTTGCCCGGCATTCATCTCGGGCCACCAAGTGAACGACATCTTTGAAGAACCGCCGATCCAGGTACAGTTTTACACCTGGAGCGATTGGGCTTTTCACTCTCCCAAAATTGGTAAAGCCTGCGATGGATGGAACAGTGTCGAACAGCCCTATAAAGCCCATTGTGATGCCGCTTCCGTACTGGGCGACAAACGTACGGCTGAAATCAGCCTCGTGACTGATGAGCAGTTCCGCCAGCGGCCCTTGTTTTCCCCTTACCACTTCATTCGAAAAGTGACGAGCCGCTGCAGCGCCACGGCTGAAACCGAACGTATCAAAAGTAATGGACGCTATCTCGCTACCTGGATTTTCTTGGATAGCGTCAATAACAATCTGCTTGATGAAGGTGAAAGAAGTCTGCACGCGCCCGGCTACTCCTGTTTCACCACGGCCGGTACCCTGTCCGACCATGCTGTCCTCTTCATTGGCACGGGTACCAATACCCTCGATATAAATGGGGCGAGAAACAGTTTTTAATGACCCGTCGCCTTCTGCAATCGGGGCTTCGTAATACATGTCAGCCAATTTTTTAACATTGGTCGCGCCAGCACCATAACTGCTATCCGGATCCCCCATATACGGTTTGCAACTCGCAGGAATATCCTGCGGCGCAATCGGATGCTGCGCGCCACACAGCAAACCAGCCGCTGTGTTATTCGCGTTATTACCCGTCCCATCAAAGAAAACCCCAATCCTCAACGCGATCCCGATTTTCTCAGGTTCAGGCGCAGGCGCTTTCCCATATTTCTCATACTCAGCCCAACGCTGGGCATGAATATCGACGGGTTTGGCTTCTTCGTAGCGGTAGTTTTTAGGCGGGTTGGGAACGTATCCACTCATCCATGATTCCTTGTTCTGATCCTTGAAGAACGGCCCGAAGGGTGACAGTCGAGGCCGGGGGGCGCAAGGCGTGGCCCTGTGCCAGCCACCGTGAGACACCGTGTGTCGAGGAGGGTTTCCTCCTCGACCGGATGGCTGGCTATTTAGCGATTTCGACGTTGTCCAGTGCCTGGTTGACGGCCAGTTCGCCGAGCATCACGACCTGGGCGATGCCGAGCAATGTCTTGCGATGCGAGGTGTTCAGCACGGCTGCGAAGTCGTTGAGCATGGTGGTGGCGCTACCGAGGGATTCGCTGGCGTTGGCCAGCAGGGATTCGGTGTCGTACGCCGGGTTGGCGAGGAACATGGATTCGGGTTCGTGGGGGCTGGCCATGATGTCGGCGGGACCGAGGTAGTGGTCGAGGGCGCGTTCGGCGGCTTCGTGGAGTTTTTTCGAGTCGAGGGATTCGTAGGGGGATGTGGTGTCGGTTGCGGGAGGGTTGGGGGTTACTTTGAACATGGTGAAACTCCTGATTGTTCACTAGGAGCTACCGGCATCACTTGCAGATGATGGGTGGCAGCTATGCGCGGGTCTGCAAGACCGGGAAACCAGGAACCCGGCAGACCCGAAGGTCTCCCGCACAAAGCCGCCATTGAGTGGACACGATCACGCGTCCTTTGGCAGGGCTATGCGTCTGATTTTCCGGCGGGCTTGCAGACCCGTTCACTGATGAGCAGTGACAGGAATCAAGGTACGGAGTGAGCGCCAGACGCACAAGCCGGGCGATTCTGGCTTAGTCGTAGGCAAAGGCGCAAGGCGTTGTAGGGCTTGGGTGGTTACTGGAGGCTTCGGTTAAACAGGTTTGGTTTTTGTTGTTTAGAACGGTGATGTGCGCGGTGTTTTGGGGGATTTTGGATGGTTTGGGATGGCCCTCACCCTGGCCATCTCCCGGAGGGAGAAGGAACTGACCGGGGTGTTCGTTTGAAGGTTGGTGACGTGTTGGGATTGGGGGAATGTGGCGGCGTTTAGGTCAAAAGATCGCAGCCTTCGGCAGCTCCTACAGTGGGGTTGCGTTGGGTTTTAGTTGGCTATCCGGAATTGTGCCGGAGTAGATCGGTTCTACCGGGCCGCTTAGGGTGACGTTGCCTTTGCCGTTCCAATGGACGTGAACGCTGCCGCCGTCGCATTCGACTTCGACGTTGTGATCGAGCAGCCCCTTGCGGATGCCATTGACGGCGGCACCGCAGGCGCATGAACCGGAGCCCAGCGGAACTCCCCCGTTACGCTCCCAGATCCGTAAGCGAATGTGCTGACGATCAATCACCTGCACGAAGTGCACATTGGTTTTGCGAGGAAACAATGGATTGCTTTCAATCGCCGGGCCAAGCGCGGCGATGTCGAGGCCACTGAGGTCGTCAATGAAATACGTGCAATGCGGATTGCCCATGCTGCACGCGACCGGATTGCCGGGCAGTGGCAATGCAAGCGTGTCGTGTTCCTCGGCCAGCGGAATGTCCATCCAGTGAAAAAGCGGCTCACCCATATCAACCGAGATCAATCCGCTGGATGTGCGTTCGCAATTGAGCAGGCCGCGCGTTGTGCGCAGGGTGATCGATTTTCGGCTGGCCTCGCGCATCAATCGGTCGGCAGCGCCACGGGTTGCGCTGCCGCAAACGTCGAGCACCGAACCATCGGCGTTCCAGAATTCCAGCCGTACATCGGCGTCCGCACAGTCGAGCAGCACGGCGAGTTGGTTGAAGCCGATGCCTCGGTGGCGGTCGCCCAGTCGTTGGGCAATTGCGCTGGTGATCGGGTTGGCGCTGTGACGGGCGTCGACGAGGATGAAGTCGTCGCCGTTGGCGTGCATTTTATGGAAGCTGAGCGGCATCGGTGGCGCCTTGGCTGTGTGTCGTGTGAATGAGGACTGCCCTCACTTTTTGCTGTTGGCCAGATGATGCGCGACCAGTGCGTTGGCGTGGCCGTGGCCCATGCCGTGTTCGGTCTTAAGCCAGGCGACCAGTTCCATGTGTTTTTTGTCGGTGTGGCCGGCGAGCAGGTTGAGCCAGTGGTCGATGGGCTGACCGTAGTTCTTTTCGATGGAGGGGAAGTAGGACGCCGGGCCTTTTATTTTGTTGTCTTCGCTCATGGTGGTGCCTCCCTGTGAATATTCATCAATAAAGCTGCCGAAGAATCTACCTGATTCTGGCGCTTTCAGGCCGCCAGAATCAAAAGATCGCAGCCTTCAACAGCTCCTGCACACGATCAATGTAGGAGCTGCCGAAGGCTGCGATCTTTTGATCTTCAAGGCACAGTAGCTGGATGCCTCTCATTTTGCCGATCATTCGTTTCAACCGTTGAACGCTGCAACGTCTCCGGAAACGCCACCCACAACAACACCAACGCCATCGCCGCCACCCCCGCCAACGTCAAAAACGCCGCACTGTACCCCGCCGCCTGAACCACAAACCCCGCCAAACTATTACTCAAGGCCGCGCCCAATCCAAACACGGTCGACAGCGCGCCCAGACTGACATTGAAGTGCCCGGTACCCAACGTCAGGTCCTTCACCACTACCGGAAACAGCGCGCCGAAAATCCCCGCGCCAATGCCGTCGAGCAATTGCACTGCAACCAGCCAATAAGGGTCGTCGGACAAGATGTAGAGCACGCCGCGCAACGGCAAGATCATGAAGCCAGCGAGCAGCAGCGGTTTGCGTCCCCAGACATCGGCCTTGGCCCCGACCAGCAACGCGACCGGCACCATGACCAGTTGCGCCGCGACGATGCAGGCGGAGGTCAACGGCGTGGCCATCTGCAGATTGGCCTGCGCGAGTTTCTGGCTCACTAGCGGCAGCATCGCCGCGTTCGCCAAGTGGAACAACGCGCAGCAAATGGCGAACAACAGCAGCGGTCTGTTCTTGAGCAAGACCGCCAGCCCCGACGGTTGTGTGCCGTGCCCTGCTCCGCCGGGATCGAGGCCCCGTGCGACGTCGTGGTCGATAGCTTTGGGCGAAACGAAAGAGACGGCGATGACGCTGGCAATCGCCATCGCCGCCATCAGATAGAACACCGCGACCGGGCCGAACAGGTAGGCGAACACCCCGGCCAACAATGCCGCGCAGGCGTTGCCGGCGTGGTTGAAGGTTTCGTTGCGCCCGGTGCGTCTGGTGAAGGCGCGCGGGCCGGTAATGCCGAGGGTGATCGCGGAAATGGCCGGGGCAAAAATCGAAGCGGCGACGGCGCTGAGGGCTTGAGTCAACGCGACCAGGCTGAAGGACGTCACGAACGGCAGCAGCAGACAACTGCCGGTCACCAGCAGCGCCGCAATGGCGATGATCGCCCGTTTGCGCCGGGTGTTATCGACCAGCGCACCCGCCGGCGTTTGCGTGACGAGCGCGGCGATGCCGGCGATGGTCATGACCAGTCCGATGCTCGCCGGATCCCAGTGATGCACCGCCAGCAGGTAAATCGCCAAATAAGGGCCGAGCCCGTCGCGCACGTCCGCGAGGAAAAAGTTGAGGCTGTCGAGCGACAGGTTGTTGCGACGATCGAGGTGTGTGGCCACGGGCAGCGTCTTCAATGTTCGAGGTCGTGGGAATTGAATCAACCTCCGCTGAGTGAGTGACCTGTGGCGCGAGAACTTAGTTGCATGGGCCGGCGGCCGGGCGAGTTCAGATAGAACGCTGATTCACGCGATTCATGAGTTGCTCGGCGCTTTCCTTGCGTTCGGAATAGCGGTCGACCAGATGCATTTGCTGGCCACGCAGCAACAGCGTGAATTTCACCAGTTCTTCCATCACATCGACGACGCGGTCGTAGAACGGTGAAGGTTTCATCCGCCCGGCGTCGTCGAATTCCATGTAGGCCTTCGGCACCGAGGATTGGTTGGGGATGGTGAACATGCGCATCCAGCGGCCCAACACGCGCAATTGGTTAACCACGTTGAACGACTGTGAACCGCCGCAGACTTGCATCACCGCGAGGGTTTTGCCTTGGGTCGGGCGCACGGCGCCGAGTTCCAGCGGGATCCAGTCGATCTGTGCCTTGAACACGGCGGACATGGCGCCGTGACGTTCCGGCGAGCACCACACCTGCCCTTCCGACCACAGCACCAGATCACGCAGTTCTTGTACTTTCGGATGATCGACGGGGACGTCATCGGGCAACGGCAATCCGGAGGGATTGAAGATACGTGTTTCGGCACCGAAGTGTTCGAGCAGGCGTGCGGCCTCTTCGACCAGCAAGCGGCTGAAGGAGCGCTCGCGGGTCGAGCCGTAGAGCAGCAGGATGCGCGGCTTGTGTTCGCCCGGGGTCGAGGGTTTGAGGTCGTCGAACAGGCTTGGGTCGAGGTTAGGCAAATGGTCGGACATGGGTTCTCCTTAGAGCGCGCCGATGCGGTCGAGCTCGCGTTGCAGTTGCTCGCGGCTGAGTCGGGCGAAGGGCAATTCGAGGAAGGCTTGGCAGCGCAGTTCGATGCGCGCGAGGGTGGCGTGGAAAGCGGCGTTGATCGCGGCTTCGTCGCCGTTCACTTCGGACGGATCTTCCAGTCCCCAATGGGTTTTGAGGGCCGGGCCGAAGTACACCGGACAGGTCTCGCCGGCAGCTTTGTCGCAGACGGTGATGACGATGTCGGGCGGGTTATCTTCGAAGGCGTCGTTGCCTTTGCTGTGCAGGCCGTCGATGGCGATGCCGGCCTGTTGCAGCGTGGTCAGACTGCGCGGCAGCACCTGCCCTTTCGGGAAACTGCCAGCGCTGACGGCTGCGAATCCGACGGGTGCCAGGTGATTGAACAGGGCTTCTGAGAGGATGCTGCGGCAGCTGTTGGCCGTGCACATAAACAGGATTCGCATGGATTGCTCCGGTAGAAGATTCAGCAGCACGCGGCGTCGCGCACGGGACGGCCATCCATGTTGTGCAGGCGTGCGGCGTTGTCCTTGAGCCACTCGGTGTTGGCCTTGGCCGTCACTTGCAGGATGTCGCCAATCCACGCCGGCAGATCCGGATTGAGGCGGTAATAGACCCACTGGCCCTGACGGCGATCGAGCAACAGACCGTTGCTGCGCAGTTGCGCGAGGTGGCGGCTGATTTTGGGCTGGCTGTCATCGAGCGCACACATCAGCTCGCAGACGCAGAGCTCACCTTGATTGGCGATCAGCAGAATGGCGCGGACACGGGTTTCATCGGCCAGGCTTTTGAAGACTTCGGTGGGGGTGATCATCGGGCGGGCTCGATACATATGGAAAACCGAATATACGGATTCCCATATATTAATCAACCCAGATCAAAAGATCGCAGCCTTCGGCAGCTCCTACACCGATCTCTGTAGGAGCTGCCGCAGGCTGCGATCTTTTGATTTTCAAAGGTTAAGCAACAACCCCTGCTCCGCCTCACACAACCCCACCACATAGTCCCAAACCACCCGCAGCCGCACCGACTTGTGCAGCTCCCGCCGTGTGCTGATCCAGTAGCTGCGCTCGATGCTTTCATCCGGCAGTAACGGCACAAGATCAGGATCCGACGCCGCCATGTAGCAAGGCAACACCGCAATCCCCAACCCCGACCGCGCCGCTTCCTGCTGGGCGATGACGCTGGTGCTGTGAAACACCACCCGAGGGCTGCGGCAGAAGCTGTTGAGGAACATCAGTTCCTGGCTGAACAGCAAATCGTCGACATAACCGATCCACGCATGCCGGCCCAAATCCTCACGGCTGTTCAATGGCGGCGCTTTGTCGAGGTAGCTTTGGCTGGCATAGAGCGCCAATCGATAATCGGTGAGTTTGCGTGTGACCAGCATGTCCGCCGCCGGCCGTTCCAGATGAATACTGATCTCCGCTTCGCGATTGAGAATGCTGACAAAACGCGGCACGGCGACCAGTTCCACTTCCAGTCCCGGATAGCGATCGAACAAGCCGATCATGCGGCTGGCGAGGAATTTGATGCCGAGCCCCTCAGTCACGCCAACGCGAATCTTGCCCAGCGGCGCCGTCGATTGAGTGATTTCTTCCTGCGCCAGCAACGCCACGTTCTCCATCGCCTCCGCATGCTTGAGCAGCGCCTCCCCCGCCGGGGTCATTTCATAACCTTGCGCGTGCTGGACAAACAACGCAGTGCCGAGGCTTTTTTCGATGGCTTCGATGTGGCGGGCGACGGTGGCGTGGGTGGTGTTGAGGCGCCGGGCGGCGGTGAGCAGGCGGCCGCTGCGTTGCAGTTCGAGAAAAAACCGCAGGTCGTTCCAGTCGAACATGCTGTGTCCTTGTCGGCTATTGTCTAGTGAGGCTGTTTAAAAACGCACAGCGGCTGCGCAAAAACTAACATTCTTTTAACGAAAGCTAACAACTAGAGTGTCCGACAACAAAAACAATAAGTGAGGTCAGGGAATGCAGACTTCCCTCGATGAGTTCGACTACATCGTGGTCGGCGCCGGCCCCGCCGGGTGCTTGCTGGCCAATCGGCTGTCGGCCGATCCGCAGCAGCGCGTGTTGCTGCTCGAAGCCGGTGGACGCGACAACTATGCGTGGATTCACATTCCTGTGGGTTACCTGTTCTGCATCGGTAATCCGCGCACCGACTGGTGCTTCAAAACCGAACAACAAGCCGGCCTCAATGGCCGCGCGCTGAGCTATCCGCGCGGCAAAGTGCTGGGCGGCTGTTCTTCGATCAACGGCATGATCTACATGCGCGGCCAGGCCAACGACTACGACGGCTGGGCGGCCGAGGGCAATCCGGGCTGGGCCTGGAACGACGTGCTGCCGCTGTTCAAACAGAGCGAAAACCACTTTGCCGGCGCCGCTGATTTTCACGGTGCCAAGGGCGAATGGCGGGTCGAACAACAGCGCTTGTCGTGGCCGATTCTCGATGCGTTTCGCAGTGCCGCCGAACAGAGCGGCATCGCCAGCATCGATGACTTCAATCAGGGCGACAACGAGGGTTGCGGCTACTTTCAGGTCAATCAGAAATCCGGTGTGCGCTGGAACGCGGCGAAGGCGTTTCTGAAACCGGTGCGTGATCGGGCGAACCTGACGGTGCTGACCGGGGTTGAGGTGGATCGTGTCCTGCTGGAGAACGGTCGCGCCTCAAAAGTCAGTGCGCGGCATGAAGGTCAGGTCAAACAGTTCAAGGCGCGCAAAGAGATCGTCTTGTGCGCCGGATCGGTCGGGTCGCCGAGCATTTTGCAGCGCTCCGGGATTGGCCCGCGACCGCTGCTGGAACGCCTTGGCATCGGCGTGATTCATGAGTTGCCGGGCGTCGGCGGCAATCTGCAGGATCACCTGCAACTGCGGCTGATCTACAAGCTGGAAAACGCGCGCACCCTGAATCAAATCGCCGGCAGTGTGTGGGGCAAGATGGGCATGGGCCTGCGTTATTTGTATAACCGCAGTGGGCCGCTGTCGATGGCGCCGAGTCAGTTGGGCGCGTTTGCGCGTTCGGGGCCGGAGCAGACCTCGGCGAATCTGGAATATCACGTGCAACCGTTGTCGCTGGAGCGCTTTGGCGAGCCGTTGCACAGCTTTCCCGCGTTTACTGCTTCTGTCTGCGATCTGCGTCCGCAGAGTCGTGGGCGCATCGACATTCGTTCGGCGGATCCGCAGGAAGCGCCGCTGATTCAACCCAACTACCTTAGTCATCCAGAGGATTTGCGTGTGGCGGCGGATGCGATTCGGCTGACCCGGCGGATCGTCAGCGCCCCGGCCCTGCAAGCGTTCAAACCGGTGGAATATTTGCCCGGCGCGAGTTTGCAAAGTGAAGAGGAATTGCATCAGGCAGCGGCGACGATTGGCACGACGATTTTCCACCCGGTCGGCACGTGCCGCATGGGCAATGACGGTGACGCGGTGGTGGATGCGCAACTACGCGTCCACGGCGTGCCCTGTTTGCGCATCGCCGACGCCTCGATCATGCCGCGCATCACCTCGGGCAACACCTGTTCGCCTACGCTGATGATTGCCGAGAAAGCGGCACAACTCATTCTCAACCCCAACACCAGGAGCAGCACCGCAAAACCGGAACTGGCCCAAACCCTGTAGGAGCTGCCGAAGGCTGCGATCTTTTGACTTTGAATTTTTGAAATCAAAACCAAGATCAAAAGATCGCAGCCTGCGGCAGCTCCTACAGGGATATGCGTTTGATTCATGGACATCGAGCATCAGTGGAACAACAAAAACAATCACTGTGAGGGATACCGATATGTCAGAACACGCTCAGCCGCTGGCCGCTGCGAGCAGCGCCACAACCAGCAACGACACACAAAAAGTCATCTTCGCTTCATCACTGGGGACGGTGTTCGAGTGGTATGACTTCTTCCTCTACGGCGCCCTCGCGGCGGTGATCAGCAAGCAGTTTTTCGCCGGGGTCAACGACACCACAGCGTTCATCTTTGCGCTGATGGCTTTCGCCGCAGGCTTTATCGTGCGGCCGTTCGGGGCGCTGGTGTTCGGGCGGTTGGGGGACATGATCGGGCGTAAATACACCTTCCTCGCGACGATCATTCTGATGGGCGTGGCGACGTTCTGCGTCGGCCTGCTGCCGACCTACGCCAGCATCGGCATCGCCGCGCCGATCATTCTAGTGGTGCTGCGTATGCTTCAGGGCCTGGCGCTCGGCGGTGAATACGGCGGCGCGGCGACCTACGTGGCGGAACACGCGCCGATCGGCAAACGCGGTTTCCACACCAGCTGGATTCAGTCCACCGCGACCCTCGGCCTGTTGCTGTCGTTGCTCGTCGTGCTCGGTTGCCGCTACTTCACTGGCGATCAGTTTGAAGTGTGGGGCTGGCGCATTCCGTTCCTGCTGTCGATCGTGCTGCTGGGCATTTCCACCTGGATTCGCCTGAGCCTGCACGAGTCGCCGGCCTATCTGAAAATGAAAGAAGAAGGCAAAACCTCCAAGGCGCCGATCCGCGAATCCTTCGGCAAATGGGAAAACCTCAAAGTCGTGTTGATCGCGCTGTTCAGCATCAACGCCGGGCAAGCGGTGACCTTCTACGCGGCGCAGTTCTACGTGCTGTTCTTCCTCACCCAGTTCCTGAAAATGGATCCGGCGGTGGCCAACACCTTGCTGATTATCAGCGTGGTGATCGGTGCGCCGTTCTTCATCATTTTCGGCTGGCTGTCGGACAAGGTCGGACGCAAACCGGTGCTGATGCTCGGCCTGCTGCTGGCGACGGCGCTGTACTTCCCGATCTTCAAATCGCTGGCGCACTACGCCAACCCGGCCATCGATCAGGCCAGCCGTCAGGCGCCGATCACGGTGATGGCGGATCCGGCGACCTGCACCTTCCAGTTCGATCCGGTCGGCAAGGCGAAATTCGACAGTCCGTGCGACAAGGCGAAAACCTTCCTGGTCAAGCAAGGCCTGCCCTACTCCAGCGTCGCTGCGCCGGCTGGCAGTGCGATACAAATCAGCGTCGGTGACGTGAAGCTCGACGGCTACGATGAAGCGGCATTGCGCGGCGCGATCACCCTCGCCGGCTACCCGCAACAGGCCGATGCGCAACAGATCAACAAGCCGATGATTGTCGCGCTGATCGTGGCGCTGATCATTATTTCGGCCATGTGCTACGGGCCGCTGGCGGCGCTGATGGTTGAGTTGTTCCCGACGCGCATCCGCTACACCTCGATGTCGCTGCCTTATCACATCGGCAATGGCTGGTTCGGCGGGTTTCTGCCGACGGTGTCGTTTGCGTTGGTGGTGTACACCGGGGATATCTTTTATGGGCTGTGGTACCCGGTGTTGATTACCGGCGTGAGCCTGGTGGTGGGGATGATCTTTTTGCGTGAGACCAAAAACATCGACCTCGATAAAAACTAACTCCACCCATTATTTCCCAGTAGAAAGAAAACCTGTGGCGAGGGGATTTATCCCCGCTGGGTTGCGAAGCAGCCCCAAAAACCTGCAACCAAGGTGTACCTGACACACCGAGTTGAAGGCATTGGGGCTGCTTCGCAACCCATCGGGGATGAATCCCCTCACCACAGGGGCTCAGCTCGGCCATCGCGTTTCGCGCCCACCCGCCAAATCTCGTCTACGATAACCCTCACCCTTTTTAATCCCTGCGGCGCAGGACTGCGTTGGTGACGTGGGGTCGAATCGAGCACTCCATCATGCCCGCCTCCCGCTTCGCCCTCGCGCAAACCACCATCACCCTCGACGCCCGTCCTGATCGCCTCGACCTGCGCGACCGGATCTTCACCGCGCGCGTGCAATCACTGCCCGCCTCGTTCCCGGCAGACACTGAAGTCAGCAGCCAACTGGCCGATTATCTCGGCCGCGAAATGGTGCTGTACCAAGGCAAGGAAGGCGCCTGCACCGGCTTCGGCCTGTCCGCCGTGATCAACTATTTGCTGTGGCGCCGCGATCGCGATTCGGTGAAAACCAGCCCGCGTCAGCTCTACCATTTGGCCAAGCTCTACGACGAATGGCCTGGCGAGGATTACGCCGGTTCCAGTTGCCGTGGCGCGCTCAAGGGCTGGCACAAGCACGGCGTCTGCGAGAAAAGTTTGTGGCCCTACACCGTCGCCGCCGACGGCTCGGTGCCGGACTTTGAAGCCCCCGCGCCGAACTGGGCGGAAGACGCTGTCACTCGCCCGCTCGGGGTTTATTACCGTGTGGAAAAAGACGACATCACGTCGATGATGGCGGCGCTCTACGAAACCGGCGCGCTGTACGTGTCGGCCAATGTCCATTCCGGTTGGGCGCTGAAACCCAAGGCCAACACCAAAGCCTTCCAGAGCACCGCGCAATTGCCGGTGATCAAATGGAACGCCAAGCCTCAGGGCGGCCACGCCTTCGCGTTGATCGGCTACACCCATGATGGTTTTATCGTGCAGAACTCCTGGTCGACCGATTGGGGTTACTCGGGTTTTGCGATTCTCACCTACGAGGACTGGCTGGCCAACGGCACCGATGCCTGGGCCGTCGGCCTCGGTGTGCCAATCAGACACGGCGCGATTTCACGCAATGCGCGGCCCGATAAAGCGCAGGGAGAATCGGTGTTCCGCGATGCCTTGCCGACCTCCAGCGCCAAGCGTGAAGGCGTCTCGCTGTTCTCCGCTGAAGCACCGACAGCCGCCCGCAAAGGCCCGGCCGCGCTGACCAACGATCAGGCTTACGGGCTGACCATCGTCATGGAAAACAACGGCAGCATCGGCCCACGCTTGACCGATGTGGAAAACGTGCGCGCCGCTGTTGCGCGCATCGTCCGCGAATCGCCCAAGGCCTGGTTCGACAAACTCCCCGCCGGGCAAAAACCGAAAATTCTGCGCATCGCGATCTACGCCCACGGCGGGCTCAACTCGGAGCAGGATTCGATCAAACGCATTTGCGCGATGGCGCCGTACTTCCTCGAAAACGGCGTCTATCCGCTGTTCATCACTTGGCGCACTGGGGTGCTGGAGACGCTGACCGACATCGTCAAAGATACCCTGCCCGGCCTGTTTCCAGATTCAGGTGGCTTGGGCGACGTGTTCAAAGTGATCAAGGACAAAGCTACCGAAGGTTTGGATCGCACGGTGGAAATGGCCACTAAAAAACTCGGTGGCGATCAATGGAGCCAGATGAAGCAGAACGCCGAAGCGGCGTCGGTGGCCGGATTCACCCCACGCGGGCTGATTGAAACGGCCGACAATCTGAAAAAACTCACGGCGGATGTCGGCGCCGACAAGATCGAATTGCACCTGATCGGCCACTCCGCCGGCTCGCTGATCAATGGCCACCTGATCCAGTTGCTCTGGGCCCGCGGCCTGCCGATTGCCACCTCAACGCTGCTCGCGCCGGCCTGCACGCTCGACTTCGCCAACACGACCTTCCGCAAAGTCATCGAGGGCGGCGGCCTCAAGCGCAAGGACTTCCACCTGCACATGATGTCGGACAACCGCGAGCAGGATGACAACGTCATCGGCGTCTATCACAAGTCGCTGCTCTATCTGGTGTCGCGCTCCTATGAGGAATTGCAGCGCATGCCGTTGTTGGGGATGGCCAAGAGTCTCGACGGCGCGTATCAGGACTTCAGCAAACCTGATTTGTGCGAGTGGAACATCGCCGCGCAGGACATGACCGTGCTATGGAACAACTTCTACTGGGGCAACAAAATCCCCACAGGTTTTGCCCTGACCGGCAACGGCCTGAGTGCAGAGTCGGCGAAAACCCTGCACCTCTACAACGACGTGAAAATGACCTATGGGCCGGGCACCAAAGCAGACACCTCGCACGGTGGTTTTGATAATGACTTGAACGCGATGACAACCACGCTGAAGACGATTCTGCGGCTCGGCCCCGATGCGAAACTGGATCAGCCGTTTATCGACCTGAACTACTAGGGCTCGGCCTTGATCACTTCGAACTTCACTTGATCGGGGTAGAACGCCACGTAATCGCGGATCGGCGCGACCGAGACTTTCGGGTTTTCGTATGTCCACACGGCGTTGGCGCCTTCGTGTCCGGGGATTTGCAGACTGAAATAACTGGCGTCGCCCTTGTACGGGCAATAACTGGTGTGGTCGGTGCGGGCGAAATATTTTTCGTCGATGTCTTCGCGGGGGACGTAATAGACCGGCGGGTAATTGGCTTCGTTGAGGATCATCACGTGTGAGGAAGCGGCGACCTGGATGCCGTGGAATTTCACCAGCAGGCAACCGACGAGTTGTTCGAGGTTGATGACAGGGCTGGGGCCGGAGGTTTTCATGGGGGTTTCTCCTGAGGACTGCGAAGAGACCGGTTCAGGTATAACTCATGCTTCCCAATTGCGCCCGACTCACGGCCGAACGGCAACGAATCAAAGTAAATAACGATATCAATATCGCCTGAGCACACATTTGTGGCGAGGGGATTTATCCCCGATGGGTTGCGAAGCAGCCCCAAACCTGCGCCCCTCGCCACAGGTGCAGCGCAAGCTCAATAAATCATTAGCAAACTTTTATCTGTATATCCATACAGATAAAAGTTGCCCCCCAGCGCAACAAAAGCCATCCTGTGCACCTCCCAAACAACGATCAACGATGGTGGTTATGCGGCTGTACCTCTGTGAAAAACCTTCCCAGGCCAAAGACATTGCGGCCGTACTCGGTGCCAAGCGCCGGGGCGACGGCTGCTGGCTGGGAACGAACGTCACAGTGACCTGGTGCATCGGTCATCTGCTGGAAACCGCGCCGCCGGATGCCTATGACGCGCGCTACAAGCGCTGGGTGCTGGCGGATCTGCCGATCATTCCGGAAAAATGGAAGATGACCGTCAAACCGCGCACCGCCAGCCAATACAAAGCGGTGAAGCGTCTGCTCGGCGAGGCCAGCGAGCTGGTCATCGCCACCGATGCCGACCGTGAAGGCGAAATGATCGCCCGCGAACTGGTCGAGCACTGCCGCTATCGCGGGCCGATTCGGCGCTTGTGGCTGTCGGCGCTGGACGAAGCATCGATCCGCAAGGCGCTGGCCGCGCTGAAACCGGGTGCCGAAACCTTCAGCCTGTATCACTCGGCGCTGGGGCGATCGCGGGCGGATTGGCTGATCGGCATGAACATGAGTCGGCTGTTCACGCTGCTGGGGCGTCAGTCGGGTTATCAAGGCGTATTGCCGGTGGGCCGCGTGCAGACACCGACCCTGCGTCTGGTGGTGGATCGCGACCGCAGCATCGCCGATTTTGTGCCGGTGCCGTTCTGGGCTATCGACGTGGATCTGCTGCACAACGGCACGCCGTTCACCGCGCAGTGGCGGGCACAGTCGGATGCTTGTGATGATCAGGATCGTTGCCTCAATCAAGCGTTGGCTCAGCAAGCGGCGGCGGCCATCGGCAATGCGGCGACTGCCCGAGTGGTCAAACTGCGCACCGAACGTATGCGCGAAGTGGCGCCCCTGCCCTTCGATCTCGGCACGTTGCAAGAAGTCTGCTCGAAGAAACTCGGCCTCGGCGCGCAGGAAACCCTCGACATCGCCCAGGCACTCTACGAAACCTACAAAGTCGTCACCTACCCGCGCAGTGATTGCGGTTACCTGCCGCTGAGTCAGCACAGCGAGGCGCCGGGGATTCTTGCGGCGTTACGCCAGGCCGACCCGAGCCTTGAAGCGCTGAACGGCTTTCTCGAGCCTCAGCGTAAGTCGCGCGCATGGAACGACGCCAAGGTCAGCGCTCACCACGGCATCATTCCTACAGCGGCAGCGAAGAACCTTGAACGCCTGACCGGCAAACATCGCGCGGTCTACACGTTGATTCGCGCGCGCTATCTGGCGCAGTTCCTGCCTAATCACGAATACGATCGCACTCAGGCCGATTTCGATTGCGCCGGTGAAGCGCTGCGCGCGGTGGGCAAGCAGATTATCGAGCCGGGCTGGAAGCGTGCATTGCCTGAGGCGCTCGCACCGGCCAAGGGACGCGAGGCGCCAGCACCGCAAACCCTGCCAGCGCTGAGCCAAGGTGTTGAGTGCGCGGTGGCCGACGTGAAGTTCAAGGATCTGTGGACGCAGCCGCCCAAGCCTTACACCGAGGGCGATCTGATCAAGGCGATGAAGAACGTCGCCAAACTGGTGGAAGATCCGCTGCTCAAGCAGAAACTCAAGGACACCACCGGGATTGGCACCGAGGCTACTCGCGCGTCGATCATCCAGGGATTGCTCGATCGTGGTTATCTGGTGAAGAACGGCAAGGCGCTGGCCGCCACACCCGCCGCGTACAGCCTGATCGACGCCGTGCCCCGCGCGATTGCCGACCCCGGCACCACGGCGATCTGGGAACAGGCGCTGGACATGGTGCAAAGCGGCGAGATGAGTCTGGAAGAATTCGTCACCAAACAAGCGGCGTGGATGAGCAAGCAAGTGACACGCTGCTCCGCGCTGAGCCTGACCATCAGCGGCCCACCGCCGACCGGCAAAGCGGCGACACCGTGGAAGAAAAAGCGCAAATCCACCCGCAGCCCGGCTAAGCGCACAGCCAAAACCACCACAAAATAACCGAGCCTGGCAAAAAACCTGTGGCGAGGGGATTTATCCCCGATGGGTTGCGCAGCAGCCCCTCTCTTGACTTTGAAAAAGCTGGGGACTGCTGCGCACTCCATCGGGGATAAATCCCCTCGCCACAGGGGCCAGAGTCCACACTGATGGGAAGCCATTGCCGAGAGCTGACGCCATGCCCACCATCACCCTCCACCCCGCCCAACGCGATGACCTCGACACCGTCAACAATCTCATGCAGTTCTACCTGCACGATCTCAGCGAATGGCTCCCACTGAAACTCGCCCACCACGGCTTCTTCCCCAACCAACTCGAAGAAAGCTACTGGCGCCACCCCGCCACCCAACCCTTCCTGATCCACGTCGACGACGAACTCGCCGGTTTCATCATCGTCGACAACCAGACCCACCTCCCCGACACCGAACACAACATCAGCTATTTCTTCCTCGCCCGACGCTGGCGTGGCCAAGGTGTCGCCCAGTTTGTCGTCTCCACCCTCTTGAGACGGATCCCCGGGCAATGGCAAATTTTCCACATAGACACCAACCTGCCCGCACAACGCTTCTGGGCCGGGCTCACCCCTCAATTGAGCGGCGGTGAATTCACCCGGCAGCAGCGCGAAGTGGACGGTTACCCGTGCACCTTCTACGTCCTGCGCTCGCCTTTTTCCGTTGCTTGAACGGATCCTTTCTCATTCCAAAACAGCTTTGTCCGACAATATGTAGTGACCAAAAATAATCACTACATAACTGTTGACGGCGTCGTTTTGCTTTTGCATGATGAAGACGTTCCCCGATCGGGAACATCGGTAATACGCTTGAGCAAACTCGTCTGACCGCCGAGTTGTTTTTTCCGGATACACGCTGCCCACAAGGCAGATTGAAGAAGCTGACCTGGCCTGAACGTCCAGTACAAGGACGAGAAGCGCTGGCGAAAATTCTCAAGACGCTTGTGGTCGACGCTGCACAGGTCGGCAAGGAGCCTCCCGGTTTTCGCTGCTTCTCCTCGTTGTGACGCTATTGCGTAGCAGTTATTCAACACGACTACATGCAACAGATGCACGACCCCGCATTTCAACGGGCGAGCGCTGACGTCCTGGTTTCGGTGCCAGGGATCAACTAACCGATGGGCTACCTGTATTAGCGAATCAACTTTGAAAGATAACCAGACTGGTCAAGGGGCAACATTATGAATCTGAACAATCAACCTACTATCGAAGAACTGGCTCGTATGTTCGCTGCGCAAAAAGACAGCCACGACAGCCACATTCTGTGGATCAGCAAATCGGGTCAGGTGCATATCGACTGCCTGGCGCCCCACGCTGGTGAAGAAGAGTTCGACCAGAACAACCAGAACCTGTTGGCCCGCCTGAAGATGTACCGCCGCGGCCACGGCTATGTCGGCAAGAAAGCCGCGGCCGATCGGGACTTCATCGGTAATGTTCTGCAAACGCTGAAACAGGCGTGGGACTCGATGCAGAACAAGAACGAAGTTCGGGTGATTGATCGGTTCTGCTGATTCACTACTTTAATAATTGAAAGGGCCTGCTTCCTTATAAAGAAGCGGGCCCTTTTTTGTTCGCTTTATTGATATGGCTTGACTGGAATTGTAGCCCCTCACCCCAGCCCTCTCCCGAGGGAGAGGGAGCCGATTTGTGGTGCTTTCAAAATATGAGTTCGGCACAGCATTTTCAGGTCGGCGTAACTTGCACAAACACCTCGGTCAGTCCCCTCTCCCTCCGGGAGAGGGTATCTCCCGCTCCAACACCATTTCAACAAACGCCACCGCCGCCGCACTGTGATAATTATTCCGTCGCCGCAACAACGCCGCGCCCCGCTGCGGCGCCTCACTCGCCACCCGCAACCGGCGTAGCGCTCGATCCTCCGTGGCAATCGCCTCCGGCAACATCGTCGCCATCGGTGAATGCCGAACCACTTCCAGCAACGTACTCACCGAATTCACCTCGATTCGCACTTTGGGCGTAATCCCGTGCTGACGAAAATACTCATCCACCGATAACCGCGTGATGAAATCCGACGCCAGCAACGCAAAATCCAGCTGCGCAATATCATCCGGCGCCAGCACCGCAGTGCTCTCATACAGCGGATGCTCACGCCCGACCATAACCCCCAACGTCTCAGTAAATGCCGGAATACATTCGATATCCGGACTGCGCACCGGCGTAAATGCAATCGCAATGTCCAGCGAGTCATCCACCAATCCCGCCTCGATGTCGTCCATCGACAATTCGAAAATCTGCAGATGAACCCCCGGATACCGCGCCGTAAAGTCGCGCACCAACGGCCCGACCAGATACGCCATAAACGTCGGCGTCATCGCCAGGCGCAAGCTACCGCGCGACAGATCCTTCACGTCATGCAACGCGCGCTGCCCTGCCTCCAGCTCAACCAACACCCGCCGCGCGCATTCGATGTAAGCCTCGCCGGCATCGGTGGGTTTGACCGTGCGCGACGTCCGATCGAACAGCGTCACGCCAAGGGTTTCCTCCAACTGGCGGATTTGCTGTGACAGCGTCGGCTGCGACACATGCAGCGCCTCGGCCGCACGGGTAAAGCCGCCGTGATCGGCAACGGCCAGCAGGTATCGCAAATGTCGCAGCAGCATGGGGGCACACCATCTATAGACAGGACTTATGCGAAGCATTGTATATCGGTCTTGGACGCTATGGATCAATCGGCAGAAGATTGCTCCCACACAGCAAGCCAACCCTGAAAGGAGTGACACCATGCAACAGTCCCACGCCTACAACGACGCAAGCCTGGCCCTGACCACTCGCATTCTCGACATCAAGGCGCGCAAAAATCTCTCATGGCAGGATCTTGCCGACGGCACTGGTCTGAGCCTGGCCTACGTCACCGCTGCCCTGCTCGGCCAGCATCCGCTACCGGAAAATGCTGCTCAGGTCGTCGGCGACAAACTGGAGCTGGACGCCGATGCGATTGCATCGCTGCAAATCATTCCGCTGCGTGGCAGCCTCAGCGGCGTGCCGACCGACCCGACCATCTACCGCTTCCACGAGATGATTCAGATCTACGGCACCACCCTCAAAGCGTTGGTTCACGAGCAGTTCGGCGACGGCATCATCAGCGCAATCAACTTCAAACTCGACATCAAAAAAGTCGAAGACCCGGAAGGCGGTTCTCGCGCCGTGGTTACCCTCGACGGCAAATTCCTGCCGCTGCGTCCGTTCTGATCTGCCCCGGCCCGCACCCCGCGTGCGGGCCATCCGATCACCCCTGAAGAGGACACGCACATGAAAGCCCTGATCGACGGTTTCCTGAAATTCCAGCACGAAGCCTTTCCGCAACGCAGCGAACTGTTCAAACACCTGGCGACCACCCAACAGCCCGGCACCTTGTTCATCACCTGTTCCGACAGCCGAGTCGTGCCGGAATTGCTGACCCAACAAGAGCCCGGCGAGCTGTTTGTGATCCGTAACGCCGGCAATATCGTGCCGTCCTACAGCCCGCATCCGGGCGGGGTTTCGGCCACGGTGGAATACGCGGTTGCCGTACTGGGTGTGACCGACATTGTGATTTGCGGGCATTCGGATTGCGGCGCGATGACCGCGATCGCCCAGTGCAAATGCATGGATCATCTACCTGCCGTCAGCGGTTGGCTGCAGCATGCCGAGTCGGCGAAAGTGGTGAATGAAGCGCGAGCGCATGCCAGTGATGCGGCGAAGTTGAGTTCGATGGTGCGCGAAAATGTCATTGCGCAACTGGCGAATATTCAGACGCATCCGAGCGTGCGCCTGGCCCAGGAGAAAGGCCTGCTGAATCTGCATGGCTGGGTGTACGACATCGAGACGGGATCGATCGATGCGCTGTCGTCGGATCGGCGCACGTTTGTGCCGTTAGCGGAACAGCCGGCGACGTGTGCGGTTTACGCAAACAGCGCTGACGCAGCCTGAAACACCCCTGTAGGAGCTGCCGAAGGCTGCGATCTTTTGATTTTGAAAACCAAGATCAAAAGATCGCAGCCTTCGGCAGCGCCTACAGGAAGCGAATCGTGTCGATGGGGGTTAGCGTTTTACGCTCAGGTCGATCTGGCTCATGCGGCTGCGCACCGTGAACACGCCATCCCCCGAAAGAATCGCGCTGCGTGCGAACAAGCGCCCGCTCTCCCAGTTCGAAAGCCCCAGCTCTGGCTTGTTCAGCGCGTACTGCCCGTCGACCCAACGGGTGATGCCATTGCCCACAAACGGCGCATTCACCGCGTTGTAAAAACGCTCTTGAACCGCCGCATCTTCACTGATCAACGACACCGTGAACTGCGGGCTATAGCGGTTGAACAGCGCAATCGCCTGATCCAGATCGTCAACGATCATCAGGCTGACTTCCGGGGTTTCTTCCCATTCCCACTCGCGGCCCAATGCCGATTGCGCCAGCGGTTCAGCCAAGGCTTCAGTCTGATAACCCTCGGCGCGATACACCTCGACCGTCGCGTTCTGCCATTCACTCGGCAGGCAACTTTCACTGCCCTCGACGATGTGCAATTTGCAGCCCTGACCGCGTGCGGTGCCGGCCTGCTGCAGCGCATCAAGAAACAACGGCACCAATTCTGCCGCACGCTCACGCTGGATCAGGCAGACGTTCAGCGTGTTGCACACTTTGCGATCCAGCGAGTTGCGCACCACCGCGGCGAAGCGTTTGGCATCGGCGTGACGATCGGCAATCAGCCACGCCCCGCCCGTACCGTGCAGGCTGACGGCGGTGCCGGCCTGCTGGGCGATGCTGCCCAATTGACTCACCGCACGACCCGAACCGCGCGCCACGGCCAGCGACAAACGCCGGTCGGCAAACATCGCCCAACCGGCGGCGTGGTTAACGCTTTCCACCAACGACACCGCACCGGCCGGCAAACCTGCCTCGGCCAGCGCTGGATTCAAGGCGTGGGTGACGATGGCTTGCGCGGTGCCCAAGGCATCGCTGCCAATGCGCAGCACGGCGGTGTTGCCGGTGCGCAATACGCCGGCTGCGTCGGCGAACACGTTCGGCCGTCCTTCAAAGACAAACGCGACGATGCCCAGCGGTGAGACCACTTGCTCAACTTTCCAGCCGTCGTGCTCGACGCTGCTGATGACTTTGCCGCGCGTCGCGGCGGCATCACGCCAGGCGCGCAGGCCGGCGATCATGTCGCGGCGCATGCGTTCGTCGGCGAGCAATCGGGTGGTGGAACGGCCGCGGGACTTGGCACGTTCAATGTCGGCCAGGTTCGCCGCTTCGATCTGCGCCCAGCACTCTGCGGTTTCCAGACGCTGTGCGAACAGGTCGAAAAACTGGCTGATGGCTTCATCAGAGACTGCCGACAACGCAATGAAAGCCGAGGCCGCGCGTTCGATCGCCACCGAGGCGGCTTGTTGATCAACCACGGGAATCAACAGCAACTCGCCACTCACCTGCTCGACCAGCAGGTGGTCTCCGGGCTGAAACCGCGCGGCCAGTTCGGGGCTGACCACGGTGACGCGGTTGCCAGCGAAAGGGATCGGGGTGCCAGCGACGAGACGTTCGAGTGCAAGAGACATGAAGCGGATTCACCATGCAGGGAGCGGCCGGAAAATGTATAGGAACACCCTCCCCGCAGGCAACACAAAACCCTTGTAGGAGCAGAGCTTGCTCGCGAAGACGGCGTGTCAGGCAACGGGTTTGTTGAATGTCAGGACGCTTTCGCGAGCAAGCTTTGCTCCTACAGATTGAGGTGTTTGGGTTAGAACACTGACCAGCCAATTCTGGCGCTGAGCATCTCCAGCGCCGCCATCCCCGCCAGCGAGTTACCCGCAGCATTCAGCTCCGGCGACCACACGCACACGGTGAACTGCCCCGGCACCACCGCGACAATCCCGCCGCCGACGCCGCTCTTGCCCGGCAACCCCACGCGATAAGCAAAATTGCCCGCCTCGTCATACAGCCCACTGGTGGCCATGATCGAGTTGACCTGCTGAGTCTGCCGCCGCGCGAGAATCTGCTCGCCGCTGTGTTTGCAAAAACCGTCGTTGGCCAAAAAGCAAAACGCCCGCGCCAGATCGATGCAATTCATCCGCAGTGCGCAGTGGCTGAAGTAACTGCGCAGCACTGCTTCAACGTCGTTGTGAAAGTTGCCGAACGATTGCATCAGATACGCCATCGCCGCATTGCGTGCGCGGTGCTGGTATTCGGACTCGGCGACTTTGCCGTCGATCATGATCTGCGGATTGCCCGAAAGACGCCGGACGAAGTCGCGCATCGACAGGGTCGGCGCGGCGAAGCGTGATTGGTTGATGTCGCAGATTACCAACGCGCCGGCATTGATGAACGGGTTGCGCGGGCGGCCGCGTTCGAATTCCAGCTGCACCAGCGAGTTGAAAGGCTGGCCTGACGGCTCATGACCGAGACGTTCCCAGATCGCTTCGCCGGAATGTTCGATGGCCTGCACCAGGCTGAACACCTTGGAAATACTCTGCACTGAAAACGGCGTTTCGGCGTCGCCGGCGCAGTACATTTCGCCGTCGTTGCCGTACACGGCGATGCCCAATTGATTGGACGGCACAGTGCCGAGGGCGGGAATGTAGTCAGCCACCTTGCCCTGTCCGATCAGAGGACGGACAGCGTCAAGGATCTCGTTCAACAGCGCTTGCATGCCGGGTTCCGAAGTCTCGCCCCATGGGATTGCGGGGACACTGGGGCTAGACGCTGCGCGAGCAAATCAAATCACAGTTGCCCGTGTAGGAGCTGCCGCAGGCTGCGATCTTTTGATGTTGCCTTTAAGAGACAAGATCAAAAGATCGCAGCCTTCGGCAGCTCCTACAGGGGGAATTGTTGAGTCAGTGTGCGCGGTCGAGGCCGGCGAGCAAGGCGCTGTCGCGGCTGTAGATGTCTGGCGCGTAGCGCACGTGGCCGTCGCTGCCGACTTGCGCCGTCCAGTAGGTCATCAGGATCGGCACTGGCGCGGAGAGGCGAAATTCATGCGTGGTGCCAGTCGCCAACAGCGTTTCGGTACGGGCCTTTTCCGCCGGGCTCAGCAACAAATCCCGCAGTTGCATTGGGTGCTCGACCCGCACGCAACCCGAGCTGAACGCACGCGGCCCCTTGTCGAACAGCGCCTTGCTCGGCGTGTCATGCAAGTACACCGAGAACGGATTGGGAAAACGAATGACCATCTGCCCCAGCGGATTGCGCGGGCCGGCGTCCTGACGCAAAAGGATGTTGCCGGGATTGTCCCAGTCCACATCCGCCGCGGCCAAAGGCTGGCCGTTGGCATCGAGCACTTGCAGATTCTGACGGCTGAGGAAAGTCTGATCCTTGCGGATCGCCGGCAGTTTGTCTTCTTTCCAGATGGTCGGCGGCACCGTCCAGGTCGGGTTGAGGGTCAGGCGCGTGACGCGGGATTTCAGCAGCGGTGTCTGCCGTTCGGCACGACCGACCTGGGTGCGGGTCTGCCACACCGGTTGGCCGCCCTGATACAGAGTCAGTTCAGCAGCGGCGACGTTGACCAGCAACCCGTCGGGCTCCATGTCCTGCGCCATCCAGCGGAAACGTTCGAGGTTGACCCGCAGCTGCTCGCGCCGCGTCAGCGGGCTGATGTTGAGTTCGGCAATCGTCCCCGGCCCGACCACGCCGTCGGCCTGCAACGAATGGTTGGCCTGAAAACTTTTCACCGCCTCGACCAGCACACCCTCGTAAGCGTTGCCCGGCGTGCTGCCGGCGTGGGCCAGATAGCCTTCGCTGTACAGACGCTGCGCCAGTTCCGGCACGCGTTTGTCTTCCATGTCTGGACGCAGCAACGGGCCATTACCGACCGATTGCCACTGCGGCAAAGCCTTGAGACGTTGTGCGGCGTAGAGGTGACGCAGGCTCTGATATTGCGCGAGGTGTGGACGCGCGCGATCGAAGGCGCCCGGAATGTCCTGCATGCCCGGCACGGCAATCGCCAACAATTCCGCCTGACGGTCACGCGGGGTGTCATCGGCATGCCACAGCGGTTCGAAGTGCGACTGCAACAGGCTGCCGTAATGCAGATCCTGCAGGGCTTGCAGGTAGTAGCGGCTGATGTCGATGTCGGCGCAGAGTTCGCCGTCCTGCGGAGCAATGCTCGCTACTGGGTAGCGTTTTGGATTCAAGCCATCGTCGGCCAACAGCGGCAATTGCGCTTGTAAAGCCTGCAAACGTCCGGATTCGCTGGCCCACACTGGCATCCAGTCCTGCTGTTCATAGAACGCCTGCAACTGGGTCAACGCCGCCACGCTCAGCCGCGCAGCAATCGCCGGACAGGCCTGCGGCAGACTGATCAATACAGCCTGCAACGGACTCTGCGGTTCGACCGGCAACTCGGCCGGTGGCGTCGGCAGCGTCTGCAAGGGCGGCAGCGGCTCATCGGCACAAGCGACAAACGGCGCAGCGAGCAAACAAATGCTCAAGTAGCATGCGTACTTTTTGAACAACTGCTTTACTCCAATCCATGGCCGTCCAGATGACGGTCAACCTTACAACAGGTGTGCTGAACAGTCAGGCTCGATCTTCGGGCGTGGCGGTTATGACTGGGAGTCAGGAGCCAAAGTGCCAAATGAGTAGCAAGTGAGGACACTTTATAAATGTTGACGTTTTTGCGCCGACTTCTGCTGTCCACCGCGACCCTTGTCGCTGTGACCAGTCCAGTTTTTGCCGCCGGCAAACCATCGCCGGTTCTCTACAACAGCCTCGCCCACGCCGCGCCAGAACTCAATCCCCAGGCGCTGAAAGGTGCATTAAGCGCCATGCAATGCGCGGTCAACAATGGGGCGAAGCCGTCCCGCCATCTGGCCGTCATCGATTATTCGCAACCGTCCACAGAACGCCGCTTGTGGATTTTCGACCTGAGCAAACAGAAGTTGGTTCTACGCGACTTGGTGGCGCACGGTTCCAATTCCGGCGAAAACTTCGCCACGCAGTTTTCCAACCGTGAAGGCAGTTACCAATCCAGCCTCGGTCTGTTCCGCACCCAGGAAAGTTACAGCGGCGCCCACGGTTATTCGTTGCGCATGGACGGTCTGGAACCGGGCTTCAATGACATGGCCCGCGATCGCGCGATCGTCATTCACGCCGCCAGTTACGTGAATCCGTTGTGGAGCAAGAAACAAGGACGCATCGGCCGCAGCCAGGGTTGCCCGGCGGTTCGGCCACAGATTGCCAAGCAAGTGATTGATCGACTGAAGGATGGCCAGTTCATGTTTTCCTGGTACCCGGATCAGCGTTGGCTGAAATCCTCGCCGTACCTCAACTGCCAACCGCAGCAGGTGGCAAGCATCCTCAGCACCCACGCCAGCTAACAAAGCACCACAAAACTCTGTGGGAGCGAGCTTGCTCGCGAATGCGGTGGGACAATCAACCTATCTGGTGACTGACCTACCGTATTCGCGAGCAAGCTCGCTCCCACAATTTTGATTTGCGTCAGGCACAGACCTTCGTTTCATTACAACTTTGTCATTCAGCTGTCGGTTTGCCGTGCGGATCGCTCGGTAGCCTGATGTTGTCCCGGCGCTAACGCCGATCAACACCAACCACTGAGTGACTGACCATGAAAACCCTCCTGCTCGCCCTTACCACCCTCCTCGCCACCGGCTCCGTGTTCGCCGCGAACATGCCCGACACCGCCGTCATCCATGACAAATCCGCCTTCTACGTCAATCTGGATGTCGACAAAGTACTCTCCAGCACCGATATTTCTCAGGCCTGCGGTGTGGTTCCGGCGCAACTCAACTACCTCGACCATCAGGGCCGCGAACATGTGCTGAACTATGACGTGCAAGGCAGCGGCTGCATCAATGACCATTGAGAGTGATCGATGAATATTCTGGTTGTCGAAGACGAACCCAAGGCCGGCAATTACCTGCTCAACGGTTTGCAGGAACTCGGCTACAGCGTAAGCCTGGCGCGCAACGGCGCCGACGGTTTGCACCTGGCGCTGGAACACAGCTTCGACGTGGTCGTGCTCGATGTAATGATGCCGAAAATGGATGGCTGGGAAGTCCTGCGCCGGCTGCGCAAGGAAGCCGACACGCCGGTGCTGTTCCTGACTGCCCGCGACGATATCGCCGACCGCGTCAAAGGCCTTGAACTGGGCGCGGACGATTACCTGATCAAACCGTTTTCCTTCGCCGAACTGGTGGCGCGTCTGCGCACCCTGACCCGGCGCGGGCCGATTCATGAAGATGAACAACTGCAAATCGCCGACCTGCAAATCGACGTGCTCAAACGCCGAGTGAGTCGCGGCGGAGTGCGCATCACCCTGACCAATAAAGAGTTCGCCCTGCTGCAACTGTTCGCCACGCATACCGGGCAAGTGCTCGCCCGTTCGCTGATCGCGTCGCGGGTGTGGGACATGAATTTCGACAGCGACACCAACGTGGTCGATGTCGCCGTACGCCGCTTACGGGCGAAAATCGATGACCCGTTCCAGCTCAAGCTGATCCACAGCGTGCGCGGCATCGGCTATCGTTTCGACACGCAGCCATGAGCGCGAACCGGGCGTATTCCCTGACCCTGCGCCTGGCGCTGGTGTTCGCCCTGCTCGCCTTCGCGTCGCTGGCCGGGCTCGGCGCGGCGTTGTACAGCGAGCTGGAAGAACAGCTGATTCGCCGCGACGACATTTCGCTGGTCAGCCGCGTCGATCAGTTGCGCACCTTCCTTAACGACAGCAACACCCTCGAGCTGATCAAGAACAAACCGGCGCTGTTCCAGAACATGCTCGGCAACCGCGAGGCACTGCTGACCATCGGCGCGCCGGGTGAACCGCCATTGCTGGTGGTCAATCCGGGCAACCTGACCACGCCGACATTGCCAGCGGTGCCGATCAATCACACGATGACGCTGAACGATGTACAGCATCTGCCGAACGTTAACGGCGTACCGTTTTCGGCGGTGGCGGCTGAGATCGACTCTGGTGAACTGGGCAATCTGCAAGTCACAACCGGACGCCTGATGAGCGAACGCACGGCGATGCTCGCCAATTATCGTTTGAGCGTTTATGGCCTGGCGACGTTGGCGGCGCTGCTGCTCGCGGTGATTGGTTGTTTGCTGGTGTATCGCGGTTTGCTCCCATTGCGCCGAATGGCCAAACACGCTCATGGCATCGGTGTCGGCAATCTCGGCGAACGCCTCGACAGCCAGGGCGCGCCACGGGAATTGCTGCCGATGATCGATGCGTTCAACGCCATGCTCGATCGCCTCGCCAAGGGTTTTGCGCAACTGAGCCAGGTGTCCACCGACATGGCTCACGAACTGCGCACGCCGATCAATAACCTGCTCGGCGAAACCCAGGTCGCCCTGCATCAGAACCGCAGCATCGAAGCCTATCAGCAGTTGCTCGCCTCCAATGTCGAAGAGCTGGAACGGCTGACGCGGATGCTCGACAACATGCTGTTTCTTGCGCGCACTGATCCGGCGAGTGCGCTGAGCCAGCGTCAGGAACTGGATGCGGCGGACGAGATGCAGCGCATTGCTGATTATTTTGAAGGGTTGGCGGCGGATGTTGGCGTGTGCATTGAGGCGCGTGGCAGCGGTGTGATCTGGGCCGAGCCGATGTTGCTGCGGCGGGCGCTGGCGAACCTTTGCGCGAATGCGATCAAGTACGGTGCGGCGGATTCGACGCTTCAGGTTGAAGCCATTGCTGAGCCTGAGGGCAGTTATCTGCGGGTGCGTAATCACGGCGCGACCATTGCGCCTGAGCATCTGGCGCGGTTGTTTGAGCGCTTTTATCGCGTGGATCAATCGCGCGAGCGTTCGGCACAATCGAATGGATTAGGCCTGTCGATTGTTGCGACGATTATGCAGTTGCATCAGGGCCGGTACAGCGCCAGCAGTGCGGATGGCGTGACCTGTTTCGAACTGTTCTTCCCTGCTCGCCAAACCCGAGACTAACGATCACCGCCATTCCCCTGTGGGAGCGAGCCTGCTCGCGAAGGCAATGTGTCAGTCACTGGAGATGTTGATTGTGCCAATCTCTTCGCGAGCAGGCTCGCTCCCACAGGGGAACTGCGTTCGGCTTATGATCAATGCAATGAACGCTATTGCCGTGGCGACCGCAAAGGTGATGTGTAATCCACTGGCGATTGCAGTCGCCGGCGCCTCCGTCGGATCCCCCGCCGCGAGTGCAAACACCGCGCCCATCACCGCCGCCCCGGTGATCAATCCCAGATTACGCGCCAGCCCCAGCAACGCCGAGACCACTCCGCGCTGATCCTGACTTACGCCGGCCATCAACCCGGTGTTATTGGCTGCCTGAAACAACGCATAGCTGACCGCAACCATCGCAATCGGCAACACGTACGCAAACACGCCAAGGCTCATCGGCAACGACGCCAATAGTCCACAACCACAAGCCAATCCCAGCAGCGCACCCGGCACGATCCGGCGCGCACCAAAGCGATCCACCAGACGCCCGGCCGGCACACCGCCAAACGCCGACAACAACGGCCCGACCGACAACAACAGCCCAACCATGGCGCTGCTCAAACCCAAACCCCGGCTCAAGTAAAACGGCCCAACCACCAATGTGGTCATCATCACGGTAGTCACCAGTAACGTCAGCAAGAGGCTGCTGCTCAATCGCCGGTCGGCAAACAGCGACAAGCGAATAAGCGGCGCCTTGACCCTCATCTCGATAAAAACAAACAGCCCCGCGCCGCACGCGCTGACCAGCAACAACGGCAGGGTCAGCCCTGTCAGCGTCATCGCCAGCGCATAAGCCGCCAGCGTCAACACCAACACCCCGGTGCCGAAATAATCAAAGGCAACCCGTGTGCTGATCGCTCGATCTGCCGGCAGATAGCGGAACACCAACCACGCATTGAGCAAACCCAGCGGTACGTTGAGCAGAAAAATCGAATGCCAGCCGAGATGAGCCATCAACAATCCGCCCAGCGACGGCCCGAGGGTGGTGCCGGTCGCTGACATGGTCGCCAACAAACCCATCGCACTGCCCGCCCGTGACTTCGGCACCGCATCGGCCACCAACGCGACCGTCAAGGCAAACATGATCGCCGCGCCAACGCCTTGCACCGCTCGCGCGCCGATCAGCCAACCCAGTCCCGGTGCCAACGCACAACACAACGAGGCCGCGGTGAAAATGCCGATGCCGATCAATAGCAATCGGCGCCGACCGATGCCGTCGCCCAGCCGCCCGACGCTGACAATCAGCGTGGTGACTGTCAGCAGGTAAGCCAGAACGATCCACTGCACCTGTTGGAACGTCGCATCAAACGCCGTCGCAAGTATCGGTAAGCCGGCATTGGCAATGCTGGTGTCCAGCGACGGCATCAACATCGACAGGGCCAGACTGGTCAGCGCCCAGCGGGCTGAAGTGGTCAGGGGTTCTCGCGGCATCTTTCGCTCACTTGGCAGAGGTGATGCTGCATAGCCTGTGCCTCGACAATACAAGGCACAAGACGCATGCTTTGCACTCGATACCTGCATGGAACGCCATGTCATGTCTGCGCCCGATCTGAACCTGTTGATCACCCTCGACGTGCTGCTGCGCGAAGGCAGCGTCGCCCGCGCGGCCAAATGCCTGCGATTGAGTCCTTCGGCGATGAGTCGCGCCCTGGCCCGTCTGCGCGAGACCACCGGCGATCCGCTGCTGGTGCGGGCCGGTCGCGGTCTGGTGCCGACGCCGCGTGCGTTGGAGTTGCGCGAACGCGTCAGTCATCTGGTGCAGGAAGCCGAGGCGGTGTTGCGCCCTGCCGACGTGCTCGACCCGAGCCGATTGCAACGCACCTTTACCCTGCGCAACACCGACGGTTTTGTCGAAACCTTCGCCGCCGCCCTGCTCGCACGCATCGCTGAAGAAGCGCCCGGCGTGCGCCTGCGCTTTGTGCAGAAGGCCGACAAGGACAGCACGCCGCTGCGCGAGGGCCGCGTCGATCTTGAAACCGGCGTGATCGACGACAGCACCGACCCGACGCTGCACAGCCGCATTCTGTTTCAGGATCACTGGATCGGTGTGGTGCGTGAGGGGCATCCCTTGAGTTCGGGAAAAGTCAGCAGCAAGCGTTTTGCCGGTGGCGAGCACATTCTGATTTCCCGACGCGGGCGCAGCAGCGGCCCGGTAGACGAAGCGCTGCTCGCACTCGGGCTGACGCGGGACATCGTCACCTCGTTCGGCGGTTTTTCGGCGGCGCTGACGCTGGTGCGCGAATCGGATTTGATCGCCACCGTTCCGGAGCGCCACACCAGCAAACTGCGCAGCGGCCTGCACAGTTTCGCTCTGCCCTTCGAGATGCCGCCGATCAGCGTCTCAATGCTTTGGCATCCGCGCATGGACGCTGATCCGGCACACCGCTGGTTGCGCGATTGTGTGCGTCAGGTCTGCGCCTAACGCGCGTCGCCACCGGCCGGTTTATAGAAGAGGAATTTTTTCGTTTCGGCGGTTTTGCGGTACTCCTTGGCCCAGCTCGGGTGGACGTTGCGGTCGTGGAAGTACAGCGCGCCGCGGGTGCGATCCGGGAGCTGACGGTTGAGCGCTTTGCCGGCGATTTCCTTGGCCAGCGCGTATTCGGAGTCCTCCTTGACCTGATCCGCCTTGCCATCGCACCACCAGGAAAACTGGCAGCTCTTGGTTTCCGAACCCTGCTTGACCACCGCGCATACGGTGTCAGGAAAACCTTCGTGGCCGAGACGATTCATCACTACGCTGGCCACCGCTTCCATTTCCGGGGTGTCCTTGCCCTTGGCTTCCCAATAGATACTGCGCGCCAGGCAGGTCAGCGGATCATCCAGCGGTGCAGCGCCGGCAGGGTCGACCGCTTGCGCTTCGGTCGGGGTAATCGCTTCGGCTTTCGGCGCCGGCGCGCTGCTGACTTT
The DNA here is from genome assembly GCF_001269815.1 of Pseudomonas sp. P1.31. Classification (NCBI taxonomy): domain Bacteria; kingdom Pseudomonadati; phylum Pseudomonadota; class Gammaproteobacteria; order Pseudomonadales; family Pseudomonadaceae; genus Pseudomonas; species Pseudomonas sp. P1.31. Next base: position 49,163 of record NZ_LHVN01000022.1, read on the forward strand.
GTCCGCCGCTTTTTCCTCCAGCACCTGCGCTTTTTCTTCAGCTTTCGCCTTGATCGGGGCCTGATCGGTGGCCCATGCGGAGCCCGCCAACAGGATGCAAACCATACAGCCAGCCAAGCCTTTCAATCCCATGTCAGTTCTTCCGGCAGCGCCCGCTAAGGGCAACGTGTTGCGTGGGTGAGACGCCCGGCTCCCGGGGTCTTCGGTGAGTGTAGACGGCAAAACGCCAGACAAAGTTGCGCAGAAAAAACCGTCGAATGAAGAAAAAGACATTGCACCCACCGGGGGCCTTTCGCGCATCATGGGCGCATTCAGCTCAAGGGAGATTTCCATGCGCTTCATGCCATTCGTTTTACGTTGTGCCGCGTTGTCCGCTGGCGTTGTGTTGGCCATCCCGGCGCTGGCCAGCGATGAATCGCAACTGATCGAGTCGATCAACAGCTACCGCAGCCAGCCGCAACGCTGCGGTTCGCAAGCCTCCAATGAGCTGCCGCCGCTGTCGGCCGAGCCCCGCTTGCGCCTGCCGGCCAGTGGCGCGGTGGATTTGCAGCAAGCGATGGCCAGCGCCAGTTACCCGATGGTCAATGTGCAGGCGATTACCCTGAATGGCCCGCGCGATGCGGCGTCGGCGATGCAGGCGATTCAGGAAAGTTTTTGTCAGGTGGTGCTCGACCCGCAGTTCGTTGATGTCGGCGTCAGCCGCGCCGATCGCGATTGGCGCATTGTGCTGGCGCGACCGCTGTTGTCGGCCAAACTCGGCGATGCGCAAAGTGAAGGGCAAAAACTGCTGGAGCAACTCAACGTCGCCCGCAGTCAGCCGCGCCAGTGCGGTGGTCAGGCCTTCGCCGCTGCCGCACCGTTGGCCTGGAATGCTGCGCTGGGCACGATTTCCCAGGATCACAGCCGCGACATGGCCAACAACAATTATTTCGACCATAAGGATCGCGACGGCCGCACCCCCGGCGACCGCGCTGAACTGGCCGGTTACAGCGGTCAACTGGTCGGCGAAAACATCGCCGCCGGGCAAGACACCGTGCGCAAAGTCGTCGACGGCTGGATCGCCAGCCCCGGCCACTGCGCCAACCTGATGAACCCACAATACAAAGAACTCGGCGCCGCCTACGCCACCGACCCGAAAAGCAGCGCAGGCATCTACTGGACCGCCATGTTCGGCGCGCAGTAACTCCGCGTCCTCAAACACCGCAAAATCCGTAGGAGCAGAGCTTGCTCGCGAAGGCGTCTATCCAGTCGAAATATGCATTGACTGTATTTACGCCTTCGCGAGCAAGCTCTGCTCCTACAGGGGGTTCAGGGGTCATCAATTTGATCAATCGTGCGGTCATTCAAACTGATTGGACGCGCCTTTCTGGCGCTCTTACTCTGCGCCGCCATTGCAGCCAACTAGACTCATCGGCGTAGCGCTGCACAACCCGTTGATCCGCCACGCCCCCATGCATAACCAGGGCAGAACAGCATGATCGTCCGACCCAAGATTCATCCCATTGCCATCCTGTTCACCCTCAAGGGTTCGATCGCCAAACGCATCGCCTTGCGCGCGCTGATGATCACGCTGTTGGCGTCGGCCATTGTGCTGGTGGAAATCCTCCATCCGAGCTATTTCGCCAGTGTCAGCGCGACGCCGTTTACGCTGCTCGGTTTGTCGCTGTCGATCTTCATGAGTTTTCGCAACAACGCCTGTTATGACCGCTGGTACGAAGCGCGCAAGGCGTGGGGCGAGGTGATCGTGCACATTCGCTCGATCATTCGCGAAACCCACGTCATCCGTGACTCCGCCGAGCGCAAACCGTTGCTGCTTAATCTGTGCGGCTTCGCCCATGCGCTGAACGCCCGGTTGCGCAAAGAAAGCGAAGCGGATGCCAGCAGCCAATGGGTCATGCCCAAGCCGGATCCGCAGACGCCCGATTACAGCGGACGAATTCTGCAAACGGTCGGCCAGCAGTGCTCTGATCTGCATGAAAGCGGTGGGCTGACGGAGTGGCGCTACATGCTGCTCGCCAATCACCTGACCAGCCTGACCCAAGCGCAGGCGGTGTGCGACCGGATCAAAACCACGCCGCTGCCGTTTCCCTACACGCTGTTGCTGCATCGCACGATTTATCTGTTCTGCATCCTGTTGCCCTTCGCCATGGCCGAACCGTTGGGCTGGTTGACGCCACTGTTCACGGCGATTGTCAGCTACACGTTTTTCGGCCTCGATGCGATTGCCGATGAGCTGGAAGACCCCTTTGGCCGCGATGAAAACGATCTGCCCACGGATGCGCTGGTGCGCACGCTGGAGCGCGATATTCTCTGGGAGCTCGGCGCAGAAATGCCGCCGGCGCTTAAGCCTGTGGACTATGTCTTGAGCTGACCCCAAATTTCCCCACCCCCCCAATATAGACGAGCACCACAAAACCCTTGTAGGAGTAAGCCTGCTCGCGAAAGCGGATTGCCAGCCAACATCGTTGTCGCCTGACTTGCCGCTATCGCGAGCAGGCTCACTCCTACAGTTGTGTTTTTTGCAGGGCTTTGAAGAGTTCGCTGTCCGCCAGACGCTGCGCATCGGCCACTTTGCCGGCGGTCGATAAGCCTTTAAACACTTCCGATTGGACGAATACGCCCTCAAATGAGATCGTCGCGCCCTGCACCTTTGGTGCGCGGTACGCATCTGCGTCAATACTCCACCCAGAAATCCCATCGAGCAGGTGCCGTCGTGGACATCAAACAACTCAAATTCCTGATCGCACTGGACGAAACCCGTCACTTCGGTCAGGCCGCCGCCCGCTGCCACATCACTCAGCCGACCCTGTCGATGCGCCTGCGCAATCTCGAAGAGGAGCTGGATCTGGTGCTGGTCAACCGTGGTCAGCGCTTTGAGGGGTTCACCGAGGCTGGCGAGCGCGTACTGGCCTGGGCCCGCACGTTGCTGGCGGCGCATGATGGTTTGTTCGCCGAAGCGGCGGCCTGTCGCGGGCAACTGGTCGGCAGTTTACGCCTCGGCCTGGTGCCGCTGAGCAGCTTCAATCCGGTCGATTATATTCAGGGATTGTCGGGGTCTTATCCCGAGTTGAAGTTCAGCCTGTCCTCGCTCAGCTCCGACGAGATCATCGCCAGTCTGGGCAACAATCAGCTGGACTTGGGCGTGTGCTATCTCGATCACGTCAATCCGGCCTATTTCGAGTTTTTCGAGATCGGTCAAACCCGCGTCGGATTGCTCTACGACAACCGGCATTTCCAGTTCGAAGGCACTCAGATGAGTTGGGAAGAAGCCGCGCAATTGCCGCTGGGCATGATCACCACCGGCATGCATTACCGCAAATCCATCGACCTGAGTTTTCGCAGTCGCGGCTTGAGTCCGCAGCCGATCATGGAGAGTGATTCGACCTATCAGTTGTTACAGGCGATTCACCAGGGTTTCTGCTGCGCAATCATGCCGCTGGACAGCGGAATGGAGGAGCCGATTGAACATCTGTCGTTCATGACCCTGCCGGACGCCAGCGTGCTCGCACCGTTGGGGATGGTGATGCGCAAGACCGAACCGCGTTCGGCGATTGCTGAAAAGTGTTTTGCTGAAGCGCGGAAGATGCTTGAGGGCTGATGTGCACATCTGACCCAAGGCCAAATACAAAACCTGTGGTGAGGGGATTTATCCCCGATGGACTGCGCAGCAGGCCCAGATTTTTTGGGGCTGCTGCGCAACCCGTCGGGGATAAATCCCCTCACCACAGGGTTTTTGGCAAACCTGCACAAGAGGGGTTGTCAGAAGCAGGTGTTCAAGATATTTCACATTGATCGTTTACACGCCCGCGGATTCCCCCTTACTATCCGGGCACACCGGTCGACGGGTCAGTCCCGTCTCCGACGTTTTCCGCCAACGGAAACACGCGTTATGAGTACGTATCTACAACAACTAAAATCGTTGAACGTCTCCGCTGTGTGCGCCCTCTGTCATAGGGGCCGCGCATGAATCGTATCGTCAATCTCCCCATGGCCCTGCGCCGTTCCAAGTTGCGTCACTCCGCACGCCCGCCGGATGTCTGCGTTTCTGCCTGATCACGTCTGAAAAACGTGTAGGCCTTTTCTCTTTCGATATCCCTGCCAGGACACCTGGGCTTTCGCCCATTACTGTCTCTTGGCCCGAATCTGCGCGCCTGTGCGGCGCAACTCTGAGTGATTGCCATGAAATTCGCAGCGATTGAAGACGCACGCCTGTTCCTCGACCAAAACCCTGATATCGACATGATCGAGCTGTTCATTCTCGACGCCAACGGAGTGCCGCGCGGCAAGCTGTTGCACCGTGAAGAACTGCTCGCCGTTTACGAAAGTGGTCGGCCGCTGCCAAGCACCATCCTCGGTCTGACCGTGCAAGGTGAAGACGTTGAAAACTCCGGTCTGGTCTGGGACGTCGGCGATATCGACTGCCGCGCTTATCCATTGGAAGGCAGCCTGGTGCGCCTGCCGTGGCGGCAGATTCCGACCGCCGCCGTGCAAGTCAGCATGCACCCGAAGGAAGGCATGCCAGCGAGCATCGCCGACCCGCGTCACCTGCTGATCAAGGTTATCGACGGCCTCAAAGCCAAGGGTTATCACCCGGTGATGGCCTGCGAGCTGGAGTTCTATCTGCTCGACGCCAAACGCGATCACAACGGTCGTCCGCAACCGGCACTGGATGCCGACGGTGGGCGACCGCGACACACGCAGGTCTACGGTTTACGCGAACTGGAACAGATCGAACCGTTCCTCGCCGACCTCTACAGCGCCTGCAAACTGCACGGCATTCCGGCGCGCACGGCGATCTCCGAATACGCCCCGGGCCAGGTGGAAATCACCCTCGAACACGGCGATGCGCTGGAAGCGATGGATCAAGCGGTGCGCTACAAGCGTCTGGTCAAAGCGGTCGCGCACAAGCACGGCATGCAAGCAACGTTCATGGCCAAACCGTTCGATGATCTGGCCGGCACCGGCATGCACATGCACGTCAGTCTGGCGGATGCCGAGGGGCGCAATCTGTTCGCTTCCGAAGACCCGGCCGGCACACCGCTGCTGCGCACGGCGATTGGCGGCATGCTCGCGTCGTTGCTCGACACGCTGCTGATGTTCTGCCCGAACGCCAACTCGTACCGGCGTTTTCAGGCCAACAGTTACGCCCCGTTGGCGCCGACTTGGGGCGTCGACAACCGCACCGTCAGCCTGCGCGTACCGGGTGGCCCGGCAAATACCCGCCACATCGAACACCGCATTTGCGGCGCCGATGCCAACCCGTATCTGGCAGCGGCGGCGATCCTTGCCGGCATTCATCGCGGCATCAGTGAAAACCTTGATCCCGGCGCACCGGTTGAAGGCAACGGTTATGCGCAGGCGAAGGAATTGCTGCCGACTGATTGGCTGACGTCGTTGCAGGCGCTGGAGAAATCGGCATGGGCGCGGGATGCCTTGGGGCAGGAGTTTCTTGGGGTGTATCTGGCGGTGAAGCGCGCCGAATATCGGCAGTTCATGGCTGAAGTGGGTGAGCAGGATTGGCGTTGGTACCTGACCGAAGCCTAAAGCCTCACCCATAACCCTGTAGGAGTGAGCCTGCTCGCGATAGCGACCTGTCAGTTAACAATGATTTGCCTGACACACCGCTTTCGCGAGCAGGCTCACTCCTACAAGGGATCGCGTACCGACCTTGAAATTTGTGGACACTGACATGACCGAACGCTGCAATTCCTATTACACCGCCACCCTCAACCAGGACACCGACTACCCGACCCTGCAAGGTCGGCACTCCGTCGATGTGGTGATCATCGGTGGCGGCTTCACGGGTGTCGCCACCGCCGTCGAGCTCGCCGAAAAAGGCCTGAAAGTCGCCATTGTCGAGAGCAACAAAATCGGCTGGGGCGCCACCGGGCGTAACGGCGGGCAAGTCACCGGCAGCCTCTCCGGCGACGGTGCGATGCGCAAACAGATGCGCGCGAAACTCGGCGATGACGTCGACGATTTCATCTGGCACCTGCGTTGGCGCGGCCACGAAATCATCAAGCAGCGCGTGGCGAAATACGCCATTCAGTGCGACCTCAAACACGGTCATTTGCACGCGGCCTACAAGCCGAGCCACATGTCCGATCTGCGCAACGACTACGAAGAAGCCGTGCGGCGCGGACTGGGCGATGAAGTCAGCCTGCTTGATCGCAGTCAGGTGCGCGACCTGCTGCAAAGCGACCTCTATCACGGCGCGATCAAGAACACTCGCAACATGCACCTGCACCCGCTCAATCTGTGCATCGGCGAAGCGCGGGCAGCGGAAAGTCTCGGCGCGCTGATCTTCGAAAACAGCGAAGTGCTGGAGATCATTCATGGCGACAAGCCTTGTATAAGAACCGCTCACGGCCAGATCGACGCCAAGCAAGTCATGCTCGCCGGCGACGTCTACCACAAGCTCGAACCGGGCAAGCTCAAGGGCAAGATTTTCCCGGCGATGGGCGGCATCGTCACCACCGCGCCGCTCGGCGATCTGGCCAAACAGATCAACCCGGAAGACCTCGCAGTCTACGACTGCCGCTTTGTTCTCGATTACTACCGCCTCACCGCCGACGGGCGCTTGCTGTTCGGCGGCGGCGCCAACTACAGCGGCAAGGATTCAAGGGACATCGCCGGCGAACTGCGCCCGTGCATCGAGCAAACCTTCCCGGCGCTCAAAGGCGTACAGATCGATTACCAGTGGAGCTGCGCGATGGGCATCGTCATCAACCGCATCCCGCAACTGGGCAAACTCTCGGACAACGTCTGGTACTGCCAGGGCTACTCCGGCCACGGCATCGCCACCACGCACATCATGGGCGAAATCATGAGCCGCGCGATCACCGGGCAGATGGAGCAGTTCGACACGTTTGCGGGTTGCCAGCACATTCGTGTACCGATGGGCGATTTGCTCGGGAACCCGATGCTGGCTGCGGGGATGTGGTACTACCAGATGCTCGAAAAGTTGCGTTGAACCAACACCCTCCCCTGTAGGAGCTGCCGAAGGCTGCGATCTTTTGATCTTGTTGTTTAAAATCAAAATCAAAAGATCGCAGCCTTCGGCAGCTCCTACAGGAGGCGGCTTCAGTCTTGTAGTTGCTCCACAACAATCCCCAACCGTCGATAATCCTCAACACTCCCCGACGCCAGATGCCGTTCGGTAATCAGCGTATGCAGGCGCGTACAAGGCGCCACCACAAACGGCTCCACCGCGCCCAACTTGTCCGCCGTAGTCACGGCAATCACCCGCGTCGCGCCATCGAGCATCGCCTGCTTCACCGGCACTTCATCAAAATGCAGCGAAGTAATCCCCACCTCCGGATGAATCGCGCAGACGCCGGTAATCGCCAGATCCGCCTTGATCCCCGCCAGCAAGCGCAGCGCCTCATGCCCACCCGCCGACATCGTTCGCGGATTCAACGTCCCGCCTGCCAGAATCACTTTCACACCCTTGAATTCCGCCAGCGCAATCGCCGTCATCGGCGCAGCCGTCACTGCCGTGATCTGGATATCCGCGCGCAGCGACCGCGCGACCTGCAACGTCGTCGAACCGGAATCAAACAGCACAATCTGCCCGTCCTCGACCTGCTGCGCCGCCAGTTGCGCCAGACGGATTTTCACCTCATCGGTCTCATCCAGCCGCGTGAAGTAATCCTTGCCGGAATCTTTCGGACGCGGCAGCGCTCCACCGTGAACCCGCTGCACGAGGCCGGCGTTATCCAGCTCGGCGAGGTCGCGGCGAATGGTGTCTTCGGAGACGGCGAAGTGTTGGCTCAACTCGGAGGCCATGACTTTTCCGTCCCGTTCGAGGAGCAGGAGGATTTTTTGCCGGCGCAATGAAGGCAGTTCGGCTGCGGAATGATCGTGCATGGAGATGCCTGTTTATGCTTGTAGTTGCAGGTTTCTGCGAGACTAGCGAAACCCTCGAGCAAACACAAACCGGCGGGTATCAATTACTTCGATCATTGCAATCAACAAGGCGAATTTTTTCTTTGCTTTCAGCCTGTTCAGAATGGCCGCACTTCTAAAAGGCTCAGGATGAACACCTCATGAATCTCAATTTTGCGTTTGCGTGCATGATCGTTGTGTCGTTTGCGGTGGCTCTCGGTCACGCCTGACAGCGTCTCAGACCGACGCCAACAAGTGCTCGCGCAGCCATTTGTGCGCCGGATCGCGATGCGCGCGTTCGCCCCAGAACATCGCCATTTCGTAACCAGGCACTGCCAGCGGTGCGTCGACCACTTGCAATGCCGGATTGCCGCGCACCAGACGTGACGGCAGCATCGCCACCAGATCGGTGCTGACCAGCACCGACATCGCCATCAGAAAATGCGGCACCGACAGCACCACTTTTCGTTGCAAACCGACCTCTGCCAACGCCTTGTCGGTCCCCCCGAAAAACCCTCCGCCCTCCCGCGACACCAGGACGTGTTCCAACGCGCAGAACTGTTTGCGCGTTGGCACGCGCTGCAAATCCGGATGACCGACGCGACCGGCCAGCACATAGCGTTCGGTGAACAATGGCCGCGAGTGCAACTCCAGCGGCGCGTCTTCGCTGATGTGCAGGGCGATGTCGAAGACGCCCTGCTCCGCCTGTTTCACCAACTGCGCAGGTGTCAGATCGATCACGGCCAATCGCGTGCCCGGTGCCTCTTTGCGTAATCCGCTGAGCGCCGGTAACACCACCGTCGTTTCACCGTAATCGGTGGCAGCGACTTTCCAGGTGTGCGTCGACTGCGCCGGATCAAACGCGCTGGCCGGCGCGACCGCCCTTTCCAACGCCTCCAACGCTTCGCGCAACGGCTCGCGCAATTCATCGGCGCGCACCGTCGGGCGCATCCCGCGCGGCCCGGGCAGCAGCAACGGGTCGCCAAAAATGTCGCGCAACTTGGCCAGATGCACACTCACCGAGGGCTGCGACAGGTTCAGCCGCTGCGCCGCGCGGGTGACGTTGTGCTCGGACAGCAACACGTCGAGGGTGAGCAACAGATTGATATCGAGGCGTCTCAAATTATTCATGGCTATACCAGACATATCAGACATTCATTTCCAATATACCGCTTGAACGCCGATCCTGCCGTCATTCAGCCAACGGAGCTACAACATGAATGTCTTACTGGTTTACGCCCACCCTGAACCGACTTCCCTCAACGGCTCGCTCCGCGACTTCAGCGTCCAGCGCCTGCAAGCCGCCGGCCACACCGTGCAGGTCTCCGACCTCTACGCGATGAATTGGAAAACCACCCTCGACGCCGACGACGCCCCGGAGCGCGACACCACAAAACCGTTCCACGCCTCGCTCGACTCAAAAGTGGCGTACGCCGAAGGCAGCCAAGCCGCCGACATCGCTCGCGAACAGGAAAAACTGCAGTGGGCCGACACGCTGATTCTGCAGTTCCCGATGTGGTGGTTTTCGATGCCGGCGATCCTCAAAGGCTGGGTCGAACGCGTCTACGCCTACGGCTTTGCCTACGGCGTTGGCGAACATTCCGACAGCCGCTGGGGTGAGCGTTATGGCGAAGGGAAAATGCAAGGCAAACGGGCGATGTTGATGGTCACCACCGGCGGCTGGGAATCGCACTACGCCTCCCGCGGGATCAACGGGCCGATGGATGATCTGCTGTTTCCGATCCAGCACGGGATTCTGTACTACCCCGGTTTTGAAGTGGTGCCACCGTTCGTGGTGTATCGCACCAGCCGCATGGATGAGGCGCGCTATGCCGAGACGTGTGAAGAATTGGGGCGGAGGCTGGATGAATTGTGGAGTACACGGCCGATTGCGTTTCGGCAGCAGAATGCCGGGGACTATGAGATTCCGGCGTTGACGTTGAAGGATGATGTCGCGCCCGGCAGTGAAGGTTTTGCCGCACACATGCGCTAGCTCGGCTCGACAGCCTAAGCGGGACGTCGTCGCAACGTCTCCAGTACATCGATCGCCATGCGCTTCTGGATCGATACGCGTGAATAGTCCTGCATGAACGTTTCACGCGTGACTGGCGCAAGGCTCAAACTGAGCAAGGCTTCAACCGCGCCTTCGATGTCGCAGGGTTCAAAGACCGAGGCGTTGGAAATCTTCGCTTGAGTAAACCGCGCCGAATACCCCGCCAATCCGGCAAGGATCGGTTTGCCGGTGGCGGCGTATTCGAAAAGCTTCGAAGGGATAACTCGACGAAACGACTTGAACGAGTTCAAGTGCAAAAACAGCACGTCGGCATCCTGATAAAACTTGAGCAACGCCTTGCGCTCGACCGGCGCAATAACCTCGACGTTGGTGACACCACGAAGCTTTAGCGTCATCTGCAGTTTTTCCAACGCACCGCCGGCGCCGATGATCGTGAAGCGCGCCACCCCTTCAAGCCTTTTCGCCATCTCCGGAAGAATAAGGTGCAGCCCTTGCCCGGTGCCAATATTGCCGGCGTAGACCACACGGATCAGTTGCCCGCTCGGTGCCACGGCGACGTTGCCGGGCAACTGTTTGAAGAACATCTCGTCAACGCCATTGGTAAACGTCGAGAAATCGCGCGCGGGATAATGCGCTGCGAAATAACTCAGAAACCCCGGAGAAATCAGATTGACCCGCGACGCCTGGCCAATCGTCAGGCGTTCGATTCGGGAGAAAATCCACGCGGCCAATTGCCCGAAACGGCTGGGAAAAAGCTCCGGCAAGGTATCGACGAAAATGTCGCGGATATCCAGGTAAAGCGGCGTCTTGATAAAGTATCCGACGCACGCGCCCAACGCGGCAGTCATCAACCGCGAAGACGATGCCACCACCAGATCGTAATCCTTGCCCTGAACAGCCTTACGCACCCCGAGTGCATAAAAGGCGAACGCCCGAGCCTGATCCAGCAAACCACTTTCATGCATCGGCAACGGTATGCGGCGAACCGACAGGCGCGGAGACTCTTGCAGTTGCGCCGCTGCAGCACCGAACGAGTGATAGCGATTGGGCTGAGTCGTGACGACGTCGACCTGAACATTGTCGCCGGCATTGGCCAGCAATGCCTTGACCAAGGCATCGATACGGAACGAACCTGCGGCCAGATCCGGCGGGTAATAAAAGCTCAGAACCAGAATGCGAACGGTCATGGTCGCGCCGTGACGCTGCGCAATTCATCGCACAAGACACGCTGATAGAGATCCGTCAGCAAGACTTCCTGCTCTTCCCAGTTGGCGTGCGCCGAGGCTTTCGCCGAACTGGCCGCCAGCGCAGCACGATGCTCAGGATCGTTGACCAGCCGTTGCAGCGCGCTGGCCAGCGCCTCGTCATCGCCTTCGCGCACCAGCAAACCATTGTCATGCGCACGAACGATCCGGCGAATTTCCGGCAGATCGGACGCGACCACAGGCAACCCGGCAATCAAATACTCGAACAGTTTGTTGGAGTCGGTGGTGAAGTGATTCAGGCAGGTGTTTTCGATCGGCTGCACACCGATGTCCGCCGAGGCGGTGTAATCCGGCAGGTCTGCCAACGCCACCGTCGGAATGAAATGCACCCGCTCCGTCAGCGCAAGTTGTTCACTGAGCGCAATCAGCGACTGCGTCAAACGTCCACCACCGATCAGCACGAAGTAGGCATTCGGCACCTTCGCGGCAATTCTCACCAGCCGTTCCAGCCCGCGGCCCTGCTGCAAACCACCCTGATAGACAATGATTGGCCACGGCTCGGCGAGCTGCAATTGCTCGCGAATTCGCTGCGACGGCCGCGAAGGGGTCAGACGCGGACGATTCTGCAACACTACCGGACGTGGTATCGAGTAAGCCCGGGCGAAAAACTTCGCCCGCGCATCCGTCGTCGTGATCGTCCCCTGAACCCGGGGCATCAACAGCTTTTCGACCACACCGACCAGTCGCCGAAAACTGTTGTAACCCTCACGGCTGGTGCTGATTTCGTGCGCGTCGTAGATCACCTTGGCGCCGCTGACCTTGGCCGCGAGCCAGGCTGTCGGCAAGGTATTTACGTCATGTGCGTGAACCACGTCGGCGCGGTGCAAAGCCATGCGGGTGAACAACACCGTGTGCGTCCACAAACGCGCAACTATGCGCAGTACTTGTTTGGTCGGGCTCAGGCGACCGATCTTTGCCGTATGACCCGCCGAGCTGGTCGCCGCCGATGACACCGCCCTGCCCTTGCGCCATTTCCACAACGGGCTGCGGGCCACTCGCGAAACCGCAATTCCGCCGTCGAGAATTTCCTGTTCCTGAGTAACGCCGGGGGTGTGCAAGGCGAACACGGTGACGTTATGGCCGGCACGCTGGAGCGTCTGTGCTTCTTTGAGCACTCGGGCGTCGTTGCGGAATTCGTTCCAGACGATCATTGCAATGCGTGACACGGGCGAATTCCTTTACTCGGCAGTAGTGGTTTCAAGCGATTGAAAGTGTTCAAGCAGGTCAGGTAGAAGCGCCAATGCATCGTCATAGCTGCCCCGCGCGCACAAGCGCTCAAAGGCATACGCCAACGCACACACCATGATTGCCGCACTGGGCACGTCGGCCAGCGATTCGCGGGATGCCTTCGCCTGATTGATTGCCCGCAGGAACTTCACGCGATCAATCACCAGCCAGTTAGCCCCGGTCGGTTCAATCTTCCAGTTCGGCCAATGACTGGCGCACGCCTCGCCCGAGTCGGAGAGCAACAGCGTGTTGGGATTGATATCGGTGCAGACCAACTGCCTCGGCAAACCTGCAATGAGTGAAACGATGCCGGCGTAGTGATGCTGGAACTGGCGCACCAGCGGTGCATTGTCCTTGGAGACCACCATGCAGAAATTGGCCAGCAACTCCTCGGTCAGTCGTTGCTCAAGATAAGTGTGCGAACGGCCAAACTGCTGAACCAGCCCTTCTTCCGGTTCCAGGGACATAAGTTTTCGCGCGAGCGTGATCAACCCGGGGCCTTGTTCGTGCTGCAGCACTTTACGGAAACCATCGCATTCGAATACATGGCAGTTGAATTCATGCACGGTGGTTGCACCGACGAAGCGCAACGAGGGAATAGCCGTCATATTCTGCAGCAGCACACGTTCGCGTTTGGCCAGAAAAACCGTAGAACTGTCGAATAGCTTGAACAGGAATTTTTTCTGTTCAGCGTCATCGTTGGAGAACACCGCTTCAAAGGAATAAATATTGGGCTGCGCCAATTGGCTCCACGCGCTGGACACCATTCTCTGAAAATCAACTTGAAGCGACGTCATCGCCTCAGCCATCCAGGCTTTTCTACTATCTTCCGTCAACAAGCGTTTTATTTCCGGGGTATAAACGCTGCTCGTCGAAACCAAAGGTTTGTCATGAAAAAACATCGCATTGATCTGACGATACTGCGACCGCAGCGAAATCACGTCTTGAATCATTGTCGTCAGTCGGGACAATCCCTGCCGCAATAACAAAAGCGCGATTAACGCGGCAAATATCTTCGGCGGATTGAAATAAAGATAATCGGCGACCATACAGAAAAACGCGATCAGAAAGCCGATGGATGACAGCGTAGTCAGGACGTCCGAATGATGAAGCTGAATCAGTTTGCGCACGGTGGGTTTGCGATTGTACAAGGCAATCAATGCGCTTCCTGCCGCCGCACTGTAGAGCAACACCACGAAGACCAACGAAGGATAGATAAACAGCAAGATAACGAAAACAATGGCAACGAACGTTCCCGCTGCCAATCCCCGTGTAAACTTCGAGTACGCTTGCGCGGCGATTTTGCGCTGATTGTCAAACAGACTCAGTTTGGCACTGTTCTTCAACAGCTTGTTGGCGCCGCGTTTTGAATAGTAGGAAATCACAAAACAGGCGATCACATACAGAACGTAGCAGATCAACGCCAACACACTGAAGGCGATGATCAGATGGGTTTTTTTCAGATTTTGCAAATACAGCGGAAAGTAGTGCGGTATTTTCTCGCTGCCAAGAAGAATCAAAACCTTCAACGGCAAGAAAAACGTCAGCAGCAACAATACTTGTGAAAACAAATGCGCAGCCTGAACGGTCAAGGTGGTAAACGGCACCACCCTGACGAACTTCCCGCCCAGCGAATAACACCAGCCCAACGTAGTTTTTATAAGGCTCTGGAGACTCGCCATCACTCGAGCGTTTCCAGGCTTGAAAAAATGGTCATATTCGCTGCCACCCTATCGCCGGAGCGGGAAATTCCGTCAGTCATTCTCAAGACTCGTTAACTTTCCAATAAATGGAAACTCGCGAGCCTGGCGCCTTGGCGTCTGCCTGAGCGGTGTAGAGCGCACCGATAACCGGCCAGTTTTTCTTGTAGTAGTGAACTTTGTACACGGCCTCAGACTGCTCGACGATTTTACGGCGATAGCCCAGTTTATTGAGTTCCTTGGTGATCATTTTTTCGGCGTCTTTCGTGCTGTAGTCCAGCGCGATGTTATTGACTTTCAATGCGCCCTGCTCACCCGGCTTGCTGTATTCCCTGACCAGGGTTCCATCAACGCTTAAATTAATCCCCTCGCCCAGCGCCACGTCAACGGAGTTACTATTGCCACAGCCTGTCAGCGTCAACACGGCCGCCAAAATCACACATTTAATCTTCATATTGTTAACTCGATAATTCCACTATTGATGCAAACATCATTTCTTTATAGAACCACTGTGCCCAACAGGACAGCGCTGGCTGTTTTATGTTTTAGGTTTCAACCCGCAAGCACTGACTCGATTTAGCCGCCCTCAATTCATGCAACATAAACAAGTAATAATCATCCACGTAGTGAAACGGACTGATCCCCCACTTATGCTGTTCGTTTCCGCAGATCATGCTTGAAGGCGGGCTGACAAACTGCTGCGCAGACAAGTCACAGGCCATTCGCTCATACAGGCGCATCAGAAATGAATTGGACTCAGCGATATACGCGGCTTGAAACTGGGGACTGAAGTCATTCCCAGCGCTTGTTTGCGAACTCCACAGCGTTCGATTAACGACGACTTTATTGAGCTGCCCGGTCTCTTTCAAAATACTGACAAATCGTTCCCACCCTGCCTCCCAAAGAGCAAAAAATTCTTCAGACCCCGACTTTACCAAGGTTCCGGTTTCAGCCTGCGGATCAAAACCAGCACTGCGTAGCTCGTTGGAAACCGTGAACAACGCACCTTCGTCTGTAACAAAGACATTGAATCGCTCATCAATCAAGTCAATCAGAAACAGATCGAATGACTGCTCCCGTATCGAATGCTGAAGGCTTTTCTCCAAGTCTGCTTTGACAATCGCCGCCTGAAAGCCTGATTGCAAATTCGCGCTATAGGTATCAACACCAGGCTTCGCTGCAAACGCGCTTGCAAAAGAACTGCGCGCGTAATAGCCCACCAATGCAATCGCTTTTTCGACGTCGAAATTCAGCACATCGCGGCTAACGCAACTGCCAAAAATCATAAGCCTCACGGCCTCATTTGCAGCCTTGGCACTGACTGCTGGATGGGCGTTGACCTCAGTCACTGCACGCCCTCTTCAATGGCAACCAGCTCACGCGCAACAACTTTCATCATTGCCGTCTGTTGTTCAACACGCTGACGCGCTGACTTCGACATCGCAGCGAACAGCTCAGGCCTTTCGATAAGCTGCGTTACGCCTTCAGCCATGGCCAGGTAATCGTCTGCTGGAGCCAATACGCCGGCATTACTGTCCAAAAACTCCGGAATCGCGGCGATCGCATTGGTGACGGGAACGAGTCCCGACGACATCGCCTCATCGCGCGAAACACCTTGTGTGTCCATTCGACTCGGGCAGAAGAACAGGCCGTACTCCTTATGGAGTTTGGCGATATCCGCCTGTTTCAGATAACCGCGTTCGATGCGTACGTTGGGGTATTTACGCAGTGGCGAAAGGGTCTCTTCGAACAGTGGGCCGTCGCCCATCATTAGAAACTCAAGCTCGTTAAACCAAGGTTTAAGGGCGAGTTCCTGAATGGCTTTAACGCTTAAATCATTTGCGTAGGTGCGCGACGCATAAGGCCTGATCGAAAGGATTTTCTTGCGCTGTTCGACCGGTTTTTCCTGATAGGAAAACACCTCTGTGTTGATCGGATTATGGATGATCTCGTACTGCTCCTCTGGCAGTCGGAAACCGAGGTCTTCCATTACTTCTTCGGCAAAGTAACGGGATACGAATACCAGTTTCAGGTTCGCCGGCATCGGCTGCAGCAGGTCGCGCCAGAAGCCCAGGCGCTTTTCGCTGTCAAGTTTTGCCAGCTGCAGCTGTTCTTCGGTGTTGTAGTTGTACTCACGACGCCACCACGGTTGAATTTCAGCACCGTGCACCCAGACGATTACTTTGGTTTGGTGCAAGTGCTGACTCAGGATTTTCCACATGTCCGCGTCAAGGAAGTGCACCAGAACGGACTTGTATTGACCCTTGTCGAGCATCTTCGCCAGCGTTGACTTCGACCCGGTCGTCACGTTGATGTTTTCGAACTCGTGGTAACTGACCGACTCGTTCTTGCGCAGGCGGAACACATCCACCTCAAGCCCGCGCTCCTGATAAGCACGGACGCGAGTGTGAACGAAGCCATTGCGGTACAAGTCGTCATAAGCGGGATAGTGATTCGTTACCAGCAAATGTTCGGCTTTGGTCAACATGTCCGAAGGCTGCAGATCCCGGTGTCCCAGGACGAGTGCCTTGATTTCGGCGTGGCCATTGGCATAAACGCGTACACCGAGGCGGATGAACGCCGCTTCTGGTGGTATTTGTGCCGTGTGGTTGCGATTGGCATGTTGCATGACATGGCTGATGCGCTGCTTCTCGGCATCAAGAAACAGAACCACCAACTGCACGTTCAGACCAGGCGTGACGTCCAGATACAACTTGAGTTGATCGCCCTGCACGAACTGCTCGACACGCAAATCCTGCTGCGAATAAATGTATTCGTGCTTGCCATCAGCCAGTTCCGAAATCACGTGCCAGTTATCGAACTCCACAGATGTCTGCACGCCTTTACTGCGCGTGGGGCCAAAGAGTTCAGCAAGGCCGCGCCCTGAGATTTCGGGGGCAATATGCTCCTCGATAATAGGTTCAATGGCTTCGGCATGCGCTTGAAGCTCGTCGATGCTGATACCGGCATGCAGTTTCAAATCATCAACGGTTTCACGCAGTTGGGCATCATCGATTTCCACTGCATTTCGGCAATAGTTGAAAGCATCGATGCTCAGAATCTGATCGTGGCGGTACTCAAGATGTGGCAGCGATACCGCCCATTCATTTAACTGCTCATCAGCTTGCAGCCAGGTACTGATGATCGCACTGCGCGCCGCTATTGTTGCCGCAGGGCGATATTGGTGTTGGTCATTACTTAACTGGATACCGTGTGTGCCGTTCTCGTAGAAGGTGCTTTTACCAATCACTTTCGCTTGGCTGTAACGGGTCGCCAGTACCAGATCGAGCAAATAGTTCGGGCCGTAATAGTCCATGGCGAGCATGCCCGCCAGCATCGGCGTGTCCAGCGCAATCTCTGCCAGCGTTTTTTTGCCGGCTGCTTGCGCAGTGATCAGCGATACGCGCGGATCATCGATTGCGTCAGTGGCGCAAAGTGCATCGCGCACCACGATGGTCATCTGCAGATCGCGGTACGTCTGGCGCTGTAAATGGCCGACCAGCGCCAGAAGTTCTGCTTTATTGGCGGCGCTGGCAATGATGCAGACTGGCGGCAAGACATTGGCCGGCGCTTGGCCAGTGACTTTGCTCATTACGTAATCGAGGCGCTGAGCGTAGGTATGCTCTTGCATGACTTTTCGCAGAGCAGCCAAACGCAATTTGCCGCTGTTGATCTCCTGACCGGCCAGGGATTCAAGACGACGCACCATCTCCAGTCCGTCGTCAGTAGTCACCACCAGATCGCCAAATAACAACCGCACACCCCGTGAAAAATTGCTCACGGTGATCGTGTTGCAACCGAGCAGCTCAAACACACGACGGGCAAACATCGATTGCGACTGCTTGATCGAATTCAAGTTGATCGCGTAACGGTAGCCTTTGTATGCGGTGTCGATTTGATCAAACTTCAGTGTGCCGACAATGTAAGGCCGGTATTCGACGGGAAACTGGTAATTAGGATCGCTCTTCTCGAAATTGCGGTCGAAAATTTCCAACGGCCGGAACTTCGGTAATTCGCGGACGAAGTTCCCCAGATCGCGGGTACGCTCCGGATAACGCGCGTAGTAAGCACCCGCGAAGCAAAAAGCATCTTTACGCTCGTACAGTTCAATCGGGTTGTGTATGGCTGGCTGGCACGCGAACGGCAGCAAGTACACACGCTCATGACCTAGCGCGCCTTTGTAGCGATGGATGCAATCGATGTCGGTGGTGAAGACGAAATCAAACTGTTTGGCCGTGGTCAGGAACGTTTCAAAGTGCACCGGATCTTCTTTGTTCCAGAACACGGTGGGAACCTGACGATCTGCACACCAGGCCAGGATGCTTTGCAACTCCTGCGAGTTGTGACCGACTTTGCTGCCCCACAGCTCATCCTTGCCGCGCCAGGCCGATTCGATAAACAAAAGCTCAGGCTGGAAGTCGGCGATTTCCGCCAGCCAGTTTTCCGGCGTGAGCTGGAGCAGGTTGCATTCGTACCGGTAGGAGCCGTAAGTGAACTCGTCCATCACACAGGCGACTTTCAAGTTCGTTCTCGGCTGATTGACCTGATTGATCAAGGTGCTGCGAATCTGCTCACAGGTTTCGATAACCGCCGGCGGCGTATGCGGCTCGCCTGACAGCAAAACCGGTGCAATCGTCGCGGATACTTCCTTGTCAAAACCGATGTTCTTTTGAGTTGCCTGTTTGCGCTGTTTTGCCGCTTTGCGATAAAGATTGAACAACGCTGAAGGCAGGCGTACCAGACCGCCCAACGAACTGGCGTTCGACTTGATCTGATACCCCAACTGGTAAGTCATGCTGGAGCGAGTCTTGATCAGACGCTGTTCGGCAAGGTGGCGCTGGGTATTGGCGCGTTCGAGATTGCTGTTGAGCTCCTCGATTTTCTTTTGCTGGACGGTGGTCTTTTCCAGCAAGGAAGCGAGGTTATGCTTCAAATGCGGAATCTGCTTGCCAGTGACCTCCTTGTACTTCTGATTGGCTGCGTCCAGCCAGTCTTTGGAGGCACCCAACTCGCGCTCGAGCTCTGAACGGATTTCCAGCCATTGCGCTTGCGTTGTACTCAGCAATTGTTCGGCAGATTGATGGCTCGCTTTCTCGTGGAACAATTGTTCGGCAAGTAGATCGCGCTCTTTTTGAGCCTGTTGCTGAAGATCATCGATCTGCAGTTCCAGCGCCTGCCGCAGAGAACGCTCGTCTTCAAACTGACGACGATCCAGCAGCGACTGATCAATCCTGACCTGAAGGTCGCTTTCGAGATGGGCAACCTGAGCACGACACTCGTCCAGCTCGATGGCGAGTTCGCGAGCGTGTTGCTCATGCACATGCAGCGCTTGCTCACGGGATTGGGCATCAACCGTGAGTTCTTCGACGCGTGCCAGCAGAGCTTGCCGGGTCTGTTCAAGGTTCGCGCACAGTGCTTCACTTTGCAGTCGCTGTTCTTCTGACTGCTGAGCGGCTTCTTGCATCGCCGCGTGGAGCGCGTCGAGCTGTTCTACTTGCAACGTCAACGAATGTGCCTGTTCCGTAGCGAGTCGGCATCTGCCATTCACTTCATCAAGGTGCTGCTTGACCTGCGCCAATTCAACCAGCGTTTCTTCATGAGCCGCCAACGCACTCTGGAGTTGAGGGACTTTTTGCGCTTCGGGTTTAAGCACCGCAATTTGCTCTGTCGCGGCGCGATATTTGGTGTTGGCTTCGTCTAGGTGTTGCTTGACCTGCGCCAACTCAGTCAGGGTTCTTTCATGCGCCGCCAAAGCGTTCTGCAGCCCGGCAACTTTCTGAGCTTCAGGTTTGAGCACAGAAACCTGTTCTGTGGCGGCACGGTATTTGGTATTGGCTTCGTCAAGGTGTTGTTTGACCTCCGCCAACTCAGCCAAAGTCTTTTGATGCACTGCCAAAGCGTTTTGCAGCCCGGTAACTTTTTGCGCTTCGGGTTTGAGCAGTGCTACTTGTTCAGTAGCCGCACGGTATTTGTTGTTCGCCTCTTCCAGTCGCTGTCTGACGCTGGAAAGGCTGGAATTGAGACTTCGCTCGACCGCCTCAAACGCTTTCTCCAGGCCCTGGATGTGCTCGACACCCAGATTCAAATCGGAGGGCGCGCTACCCTCTTCGTCTTTCTGCGCAACCATGCCCAGCCATTTACCCAGCACTTTGACTTCGCTGATACGCAAATGCTTGCTCAGCATCTGGTAGGGCGCGAGCAGGTAGAACGTGTGTTTGTGATCGATGAAATCATTCACGCCGAACGGCACGGTGATAATCAGCCGGCCGCCCGGCTTGAGCAGTGACGCGGCTTTTTCCACGAACATTTCCGGACGCACCAGGTGCTCCAGCACTTCACTGATCACAATCGTGTCGGGCTCCGCCACACTGGTATCCAGTGAGAGGAAGTCGGCGTTGACGTAAGTGATCTTCTGCTGAACATGCGCAGGTTCTGCCTGCAGATAATCCAGCGCCTCGGCAATGGCCTGCGGGCTGGTGTCGACACCGGTGACCGAGCATCCTTCGCGCGCCAGCAACAACGGCACGATGCCCTGCGAACAGCCGACATCCAGCACTTGCTTGCCGGACACCTGCGCGCAAATCCAGTGGATGCGCGTTTGGGTTTCACGCATGAAGTGCTCACCCAGCTTTCCGTAATAAGCTTCCATGACTCGGTCATGAATGTCGGCCAGAGGCGCCGTTGCATCCGTGTGCGAAGCCATTTCGGCCAGCTGGGTACTGCTCATCATCAATACTCTTTTCAGGCCGCGAACACGCCGGCGGCATCAATTACAACGGCGTTGTCACGCACGCAATCCATCTTTTTGAATTCACGATGCTTGACCAGCAAAACGTGAATGTGCGCACTGTCGTTGGCGTAGGCGCTATCGACCAGTTGGTGCTGCGCCAGATCCGCAGGCAATGCTTCGATGTTCGGCTCAACCAGCATCAGTTCGACGCCAAGTTGCTCACCCAGCTGGCGGGCGATGTGCAACGAAGGGCTTTCGCGCAAGTCGTCGATATCCGGCTTGAAAGCCAGGCCATAGCAGGCGACTCGAACCTGGCGCGCAGCCATGTCCGGGTGCTTCAGCAGGAACTCGGCCAACGCCAGTTTGACCTGCTGGATAACCCACTGCGGCTTGCTGTCGTTGACTTCGCGGGCCGCGCGAATCAGTCGCGCCAACTCTGGCGTGCGGCTGACAATGAACCATGGATCAACCGCGATGCAGTGACCACCGACGCCCGGGCCTGGCTGCAGAATGTTGACGCGAGGGTGGTGATTGGCCAGGCGAATCAGTTCCCAGGTATTGATGCCGAGCTTCTCGCAGATCATCGACAGCTCATTGGCGAACGCAATGTTGACGTCGCGGAAACTGTTTTCGGTCAGCTTGCACATCTCGGCGGTGCGGGTGTCGGTGATGATGCACTCGCCTTCAACGAAAGCGCTGTAAAGACGCACAGCGGCGTCCGAGCACTTCGGGGTCATGCCGCCGATAATCCGGTCGTTCTCGACCAGTTCACGCAAGACATGACCAGGCAACACGCGCTCCGGGCAGTGGGCGATACGGATGTCCGAATCTTCGCCATGGGTTGCCGGGAAAGTCAGATCGGGGCGCGCCTCAGCCAGCCACGCGGCCATTTGCTCCGTAGCACCGACCGGGGACGTCGATTCAAGAATCACCAGGTCATTTTTCTTCAACACCGGCGCAATCGATTTGCTCGCCGCCTCGATGTAACTCAAATCCGGCACGTGGTTTTCTTTGAACGGCGTCGGCACCGCAATCAAAAACGCATCAGCCGGCACAGGCGTCATCGACGCACGCAAATAACCTTCGGTTACGGCGGCGTGTACCACCATGTCCAGCTCAGGCTCGACGATATGAATCTCGCCACGGTTGATGGTATCGATCGCCTTCTGGTTGACGTCGATGCCGATCACTTTCTTGCGACGCGAAGCAAAAACAGCAGCGGTTGGCAGACCGATATAACCCATACCGATCACGGAAATTGTTTCAAAACTCATGCTGCGGCCTCGATCGACGCATTTACCCAAGTCAACAACGCTTCACGAATGTTTGCGCAGGCGGTGCCATCCCCATACGGGTTATGGGCGTAACTCATTGCTTCATAAACGGCGTCATCACTGAGCAATTCGCTCAGGTGATTGACGATGGAATCCACTTCTGTACCGACCAGTTTGACGGTGCCCGCTTCAACCGCTTCCGGACGTTCCGTGGTATCGCGCATGACCAATACTGGTTTGCCGAGTGCCGGGGCTTCTTCCTGAATGCCGCCGGAATCGGTAAGGATGAGGTGCGAGCGGGTCATCAGATAAACAAACGGCAGATAGTCCTGCGGTTCGATCAAGTGCACGTTGCTGATACCCGCCAGCAGGCGATTGACCGGTTCACGAACATTCGGATTGAGGTGCACCGGATAGACAAACTCCACCTGCGGAAACTTCTTCGCGGTTTCCAGCAGCGCGCTGCAAATGCGATCAAAGCCACCACCGAAGTTCTCGCGGCGATGCCCGGTGACCAGCACTACACGGTTGCCTTCGGGCAGGAAAGAAAACTGTTCCTTGAACTGCGCAAGTTGAACGGACTGCGGTGCATTGAGCTTTTGCACCACTTCCAGCAGCGCGTCCACGACGGTATTACCCGTGACATGGATGGCGTGCTTCTGGATGCCTTCGTTGATCAGATTCTGCCGCGACGTCGGCGTCGGCGCGAAATGCAGGGCCGCGAGGCTACCGGTCAGGCGACGGTTACCTTCTTCCGGCCAAGGCGAATACAGATTGTTGGTGCGCAGGCCGGCTTCGACGTGCGCGATCGGGATTTGCTGGTAGTACGCGGCAAGACTGGCGGCGAATGTCGTCGCGGTATCCCCGTGAACCAGAATGACGTCTGGCTTGAAGTCTTCCAGAACCGGCTTGAGCCCCTGGATGATTGCCGCCGTTACGTCAGTCAGGTCTTGACCCGGCTTCATGATGTTCAAGTCGTAATCGGGTTGCAGCTCGAACAGATCAAGCACCTGATCCAGCATTTCGCGATGCTGGGCAGTTACGCAGACGCGCGATTCAAACCGACTGTCCTTCGCGAGCTGGAGCGCCAGAGGTGCCATTTTGATGGCTTCGGGACGGGTACCAAAAACGGACAAAGTCTTGAGGGTCACTGGATATCTTCTTCTACAGATACGACGTTAAGCCTGGGCACAGTCGCTCGCGCGACAGACGGCAAATCCAAGGCGTGGCAATGCACACGGACGAAAAAAATGCGTCCGGATAATGAACAAAGGTCATATAAGGAGAGAGGCAGGTGTTACGCGTAGCAATCCATCGCCGCCAATCCAAAATCTGTGCAAAGGCTGAAGCAAAGATGAATAAAATTTCATCTTCGGCGCGGAGGCTACCACCAAGATGGCAGATTGACAGCCTGATTTTGATTTTGACAAGCGCCGGTAAGCGCCCGTAAAGGCTGGGATTTTTTGTGAAAAGTTTGTGAAAACGAATGCGCTGAAGGAATTTTCAGACGTTTTACAGGCATAAGAATTTTCTGAAAGCCGCGTAGGAAAAGGCCTACAGAGGAGCCGCCTAATTCCTACAAGGTCTCCAGATTCGCGGAGAGGGTGATGCGAAAAAAATGGCCGATTTGTTCAGAATTGAAATTATTTCAAATTGTAACAATTGCTTCATGATTTGACCGAATAGGCATTTCGACCATCATCGGAAGATGAAAAACGCCGTGACAGCATTTTCGTCAAAAACTAATCAGACGTGCTAAACCGGGCTTTTCCGAGCGACACAGGTGCGACTTGCCGCCGCAGACTGACACAAATAGACATAGTTCCCCTGCCTATCGGATGACACATTTCGTATTTTCATTAACGAAGTCGCCCCGCCCCGCGTTTATCCTTCGCTGCGACCCCCAGTGAAAACCCGATTGAACCTCCCTCTTCCGGACTGCCTCGAAACTCTAAAGCGCCCATTCATCGTTAGACGCGGCGCCCTCTTCGAGGAAATCCCGATGAACATTCGATTTCTGTTGCTGATCGCCACGTTCGCCATCATCCCGACTTGCGTCATGGCCGAGGGTTGCGACGTCCAGACCCAATCTTCCAGCGCCTCGGTGCCGGCCATCGAAACCCATAGCTGCTACGAATACGAAGGCATGCCGGTGAATGCCATCGACTGGTCCTGCAGCAACGAAAGCAAAGACATGCTCAGCAGCACAAAAAACAAAGTGGAACACTGTGCGGATCACTATCAGGCCGCGTGCATCGCGACCATCACTCAGGAATCGCTCGCCAACCCGCACTCCACCAGCAAGGACAAAAACGCCAAGGCGCTAAACATCCCCGACAATGCGCAAGTGACCACGTATTACTACGACGTTGAGCATTTGGCCCAGGCGCGGATTGATTGTGAGAATGGCGGCGGGCAGTGGAAGGCGAAGTAGTTAAACGTTGAAACTTTGATCGCTCGATTTGTGCCCACAAAAAAACCGCATCGCTGCGGTTTTTAGTGTGCTCAGAGTGACTGGCTTAGAAGTTCGCCGGCGTGTTCGCACTGATGATCTCGGCTTCATCGGCGCCGATATTGCGGAACTTGTGCGGTAACGTGGTGGGAAAGTAGTAACCATCCCCCGCGCCCAAAACACTCACCTGGCCGTCGACGGTCAGCTCGACAGTGCCGCGCGTGACCAGCCCGCACTCCTCGCCTTCGGCGTGCACGATCGGCTCTTCACCGGAACTGGCGCCCGGCGCGTATTGCTCGCGCAGCAAACGCATCTGGCGGCTTGGCACCGAGGCACCGATCAGCAGCAGGCGCAGGCCATGACGGCCGAGATCCGGCTGTTCATTGGCGCGGAAGACGTATTGATGTTCGCGCGGCGGCTGGTCGAAGGTGAAGAAGTCGGCCAGGGACATCGGGATGCCTTCGAGCAGCTTTTTCAGGGAGCTGACGGAGGGGCTGACGCGATTCTGTTCGATCAGGGAAATGGTGGCATTGGTCACGCCGCTACGCCGGGCCAGCTCGCGCTGGGAGAGTTTGTAGCTTTCGCGTACTAGTTTGAGTCGAGAACCCGTATCCATGACAGCCTTATGTGAGAACGACTTAAGGGCGATGGGGGTGGGTGGCGGGTGACGCGCCGAGGGCGCGGATCACGTTGCTCCCGTGTCCCGGAACCGTGAAAGGCGGCTATTAAATCACGTTTGGTGGTGTTGCTCAGCAGGTTCGATGGACGGTGGGGCAAATGCACCCGCCGAAATCTGTAGGAGCAAGGCTTGCCCGCGAATGCGGTGTGTCAGGCGACAGGGATGTTGCCTGAAATGGCCCCTTCGCGAGCAAGCTCAGCTCCTACAAAAATAGCGGTGGAGCAGCCGAATCGTACATTCAGCACGATCTGCACATCATGTAAAAACCGGCGGGGTCTTGGCGACCGTCGCCGGGGAGGTAACTTTAGATGCCGAAACGGTCGCGCAGCGAGTAGTACACGGCGCCAAGAGCGGTCAACGGCGCGGAGAACGTGCGGCCGCCGAGCATTGGCATGTGCGGCAACGAAGCGAACGCATCGAAACGCTCGGCATCGCCACGGATCATTTCCGAGATCAGCTTGCCGGCGAGGTGCGAGCAGGTCACGCCGTGACCGCTGTAGCCTTGCATGTAATAGGCGTTTTTCTCGATGCGACCGAATTGCGGCATACGCGACATGGTCAGCAGGAAGTTGCCGGTCCAGCGGTAGTCGATTTTGACGTCTTTTAGCTGCGGGAAGGTCTTGAGGATCTTCGGGCGGATCAGTTGTTCGATGTCGTCCGGTTCACGCGCGCCGTAGACCACGCCGCCGCCGTAGAGCAGACGATTGTCGGCAGTCAGGCGGTAGTAATCCAACAGGTAATTGCAGTCTTCGACGCAATAGTTGTTGGTGATCAGGCTGCGCGCCTGCTTTTCAGTCAACGGTTCGGTGACGACGATCTGCGAGCCGCACGGCATGCTTTTCGCGGTCACGCGGTTGTCCAGACCTTGCGGCAGGTAAGCGTTGCCAGCGATCAACAGATACTTGGCGCGCACTTGGCCTTTGGCAGTACGGATAACGTTCGGCTCGCCATATTTGATTTCCACGGCAGCCGACTGCTCGTAGATCTTGCCGCCCAGACGCACGATGGCTGCCGCTTCACCGAGTGCCAGGTTCAACGGATGAACGTGGCCGCCTTGCATGTCGAGCAAGCCGCCAACGTAAGCGTCGGAACCGACTTCGCGACGAATCTCAGCCGCGTCGAGCATCTTCAGGTTGTTGTTGCCGTAACGTTCCCAGCCGCGTTTTTGCTCGGCCAGACCGTTGAGTTGTTTCTTGTTCATCGCTGCGAAGATGCCGCCCGGGCGGTAGTCGCATTTGATGTCGTAATCCTTGATGCGCGAACGGATGATGTCGGCGCCTTCGAAAATCATGCTGCCGAGGATCTCTGCGGTCTTGTCGCCATAGCGCGCTTCGATCACGTCGACGTCGCGGCTGTAGGAGTTGACCAGTTGGCCGCCGTTGCGACCGCTGGCGCCGTAGCCGACTTTCGCCGCTTCGAGCACCGTCACTTTATAGCCGGCTTCGGTCAGGAACAGCGCCGAGGACAGGCCGGTGTAGCCGGCGCCGATAATGCAAACATCGCAGTCCACCGCTTCTTCGAGAATCGGAAAATCGATGACTTCGTTGCGGGTGGCTGCGTAGTAACTGTTGACGTGTTGCTGTTTCATGTTTGTTCTCCGAAGGTCGCCGATCACTGCCGGCGACCGCCGCGGTAAAAGAGTTAGAGCTTGATCCAGGTCGCTTTCAGCTCGGTGTACTTGTCGAACGCGTGCAGCGATTTATCGCGACCGTTGCCAGACTGTTTGAAGCCACCGAACGGTGCAGTCATGTCGCCGCCGTCGTACTGGTTGACCCAGACGCTGCCGGCACGCAAGCCACGCGCAAAGGTGTGCGCCTTGCTCAGATTGCTGGTCCAGACGCCGGCGGCGAGGCCGAAGATGCTGTCGTTGGCGATCTGCAGCGCTTCTTCAACGGTGTCGAAGGTGATCAGCGACAGCACCGGGCCGAAGATTTCTTCCTGAGCGATGGTCATCGCGTTGGTCACGCCGTCGAACAACGCCGGTTGCACGTACAGGCCACCGGTTTCTTCGAGGGTGCGCTCGCCGCCGGCAATCAGCTCGGCGCCCTGCTCACGACCGATGCTGATATAGCGCAGCACGTTGTCGAGTTGACGCTGATCGACCACGGCGCCGACGGTGGTGGCTGGATCGAGGGCGTGACCCGGTTTCCACGCTTGCAGTGCTTCCACCAACAGCGGAATAAATTGCTCGCGGATCGAACGCTCGACCAGCAGGCGCGAACCGGCGGTGCAGACTTCGCCCTGGTTGAACGCAATGGCGCCGGCCGCTGCTTGTGCTGCCGCGCGCAAATCCGGTGCGTCGGCAAACACCACGTTCGGGCTCTTGCCCCCTGCTTCGAGCCAGACGCGTTTCATGTTGCTTTGGCCGGCATAAATCATCAGTTGCTTGGCAATCGCCGTGGAGCCGGTGAAGGCCAGCACGTCGACGTCCATGTGCAACGCCAACGCTTTGCCGACGGTGTGGCCGAAGCCTGGCAGCACGTTGAACACGCCTTTCGGAATGCCGGCATCCAGCGCGAGCTGCGCGATGCGGATCGCCGTCAGTGGCGACTTTTCCGAAGGTTTCAGAATGAACGAGTTGCCCGCTGCCAGCGCCGGGGCGAATTTCCAGCTGGCCATGATCAACGGGAAGTTCCACGGCACGATGGCCGCTACGACGCCGGACGGCTCGCGGGTGATCAGGCCGAGTTGGTCGTGCGGGGTGGCGGCGACTTCGTCGTAAATCTTGTCGATGGCTTCGGCGCTCCAGCGGATCGCGTTAGCGGTCGCCGGGATGTCGATGCTCATCGAATCGCTGATCGGTTTACCCATGTCGAGGGTTTCCAGCAGCGCCAGTTCTTCCTGGTTCTGCAGGATCAGATCGGCGAAGCGAATCAGGATGCGCTTGCGCTCGGCCGGGGCTTTGTGCGCCCACACGCCGGATTCAAAAGACTGGCGCGCGACTTCAACGGCGAGGTTGGCGTCGGCTTCATCGGTGCTGGCCACGGAGGCGAGGAAACGGCCGTCAACAGGGCTCAAGCATTCGAAGGTGTCGCCGCTGATAGCCGGGCGATATTCACCGTTGATGAACGCGCGGGACTCGATGGTCAGAGACTGGAAGCGTTGTTCCCAGTCGTTGCGGGTAGTTGTCATTGTTGTGGCTCGACAAGGGGGATTGGGTGATCGGCGGACGAACGCCGCCGATCAAAATCTGGTAACCCGATCCCCTGTAGGAGCTGCCGAAGGCTGCGATCTTTTGACTTTGATTTTTTAAAAGCAAGATCAAAAGATCGCAGCCTTCGGCAGCTCCTACAGGGTTACGGCGGTGGGTCAACCGTCAGACCGTATGCAGATACCAGTTGTACTCAAGGTCAGAGATCGAGTTCTCGAACTCGGCCAGTTCGCTTTCCTTGCACGCGACGAACACGTCGATGTACAGCGGGTCGATGTACTTGGCCATGACTTCGCTGTCGTCCAGCTCGCGCAGTGCGTCGCGCAGGTTGTTCGGCAGGCTCTGTTCGTTCTGCTCGTAGCTGTTGCCTTCAACCGGCGCGCCCGGCTCGATCTTGTTGGTCAGACCGTGGTGAATACCGGCCAGGACAGACGCCATCAGCAAGTACGGGTTGGCGTCGGCACCGGCAACACGGTGCTCGATGCGCACGGAGTCCGGCGAGCCAGTTGGTACGCGCACGGCCACGGTGCGGTTGTCGATGCCCCAGCTTGGCGAGTTCGGTACGTAGAACTGCGCGCCAAAACGGCGGTAAGAGTTGACGTTCGGGCACAGGAAAGCCACTTGCGCAGGCAGGGTCTCCAGCACACCGCCGATCGCGTGACGCAGCGCGGCGTTCTGCTCGGGATCCTCGCTGGCGAAGATGTTGTTGCCTTCTTTGTCCAGGATCGAAATGTGCACGTGCAGGCCGTTGCCCGCCTGGCCCGGATACGGCTTGGCCATGAAGGTGGTGTCCATCTCGTGGTCGTAGGCGATGTTCTTCACCAGACGTTTGAGCAGGACGGCGTAGTCGCACGCCTTGATCGGGTCGGACACGTGATGCAGGTTGACTTCGAATTGCGCCGGGGCGCTTTCCTTGACGATGGCGTCAGCAGGAATGCCCTGCTCTTTCGCGCCTTCGAGGATGTCTTGCAGGCAGTCGACGTATTCGTCGAGATCGTCGATCAGGTACACCTGAGTCGACACCGGACGCTTGCCGGACACTGGCGAACGTGGCGATTGTGGACGGCCGTTCACGTTGTCCTGGTCGATCAGATAAAACTCGAGCTCGAACGCGGCGCAGATGGTCAGGCCCATTTCGTCGAACTTGCGCACGACGTTGGCCAACACTTCACGCGGGTCAGCGAAGAACGGCTGGCCTTCCAGTTCGTGCATGGTCATTAACAGTTGTGCGGTCGGGCGCTTTTGCCAAGGCTCGATGCTCAGGGTGCCGGGGATCGGGTAGCAGATGCGGTCAGCATCACCGATATCCAGACCCAGACCGGTGCTTTCCACCGTGGAGCCATTGATGTCGAGGGCGAAAAGCGAGGCCGGCAGGTTGATGCCTTTCTCGTAAACCTTATGAAGACTGGTGCGTTCGATGCGCTTGCCGCGCACCACACCGTTCATATCCGCAATCAGAAGGTCGACGTACAAAACCTCAGGATATTTCTTAAGGAATGCGTTTGCTTCGTTGAGTTGAACGGTACGCAGAGGGACCGACATGATGCACCTATTTAGCTGTTAATTATTATGTTCACTACCGTGTTGCACAGCCAGTCAATCCGAAAGGCAAAGTGAAGTCAATAGCGAACAGCTGGCCTCTAATGGTTTATTTTTAGGGCTTTTATTAACACTCTCGTGCCAACACAGGCGCCAAAGCCCCTAGATTCATGAAGATTTGATGAACGGCGTTTAGAATTTTTTACATGGTAGTTGTTAATTAAAATAAACGCGGATAAGCTCCGGAAAAGCTCGTTCAAGTGTCAAACTTCGAGGTGAATAAAAATGGCATTCAAGCCATTGATCGGCGTTACAGCGTGCGTCAAACAGATTGGCCTGCACCCCTATCACATCAGCGGTGACAAGTACTTACGTGCTGTCAGCGTTGGCGCCAACGGGTTGCCAGTGGTCATTCCTTCTCTTGGCAACCTGACTGAAATCGATGACCTGCTCGGGCAACTCGACGGTCTGTTGCTGACCGGCTCGCCGTCGAACGTGGAACCTTTCCACTATCAAGGCCCAGCCAGCGCACCCGGCACGGATCACGATCCGGCGCGGGATGCCACGACTCTTCCTTTATTACGTGCAGCCATCGCGGCGGGCGTTCCGGTGCTCGGCATCTGCCGTGGGTTCCAGGAAATGAACGTGGCGTTCGGTGGCAGCCTGCACCAAAAGGTGCATGAGCTGCCGGGCATGCTGGACCACCGCGAGGCCGACAGCCCGGAACTCGCCGTGCAGTACGCGCCGGCGCATGCCGTGACGGTATTGGGCGGTGGCGTGTTCGAAGCGCTCGAGTTGCCGAGTGAGTTTCAAGTAAATTCGATTCACAGCCAAGGCATCGACCGCCTCGCGCCCGGCCTGCGTGCCGAAGCCGTGGCACCGGACGGTTTGATCGAAGCGATCTCGGTCGCCGACAGCCCGACCTTTGCCCTCGGCGTGCAATGGCACCCGGAATGGCAGGTGCTGGACAACCCGAACTACCTGAAGATTTTCCAGGCATTCGGCGCGGCTTGCCGGCAACGGGCGAAGCAGCGCAACCAGCGCTGATCCAACCCAAGAATACGTAACGATTTACTGCCCCCTCGGATGTCGGGTGTGCCTGCGCACATCCGTCATTCGTGAACAGCAACACCCGTAATAACAACAAGTACGACCCAGGCAGCCAGGACGGCGGCGCCGAACAAGCCAGGACAACCCACTGAAAATGTGGCCCCTGCAGGAGCTGCCGAAGGCTGCGATCTTTTGATGTTGATTGTAAAAAACAAGATCAAAAGATCGCAGCCTTCGGCAGCTCCTACAGGGATATGTGTGAGGGGGATGGTTGTTCCTGGCTTGCAATCCACTTAAGCCCGGCCACGTTGGCTGAGCGAACGAAACCTGTTGGGAGTTTCACATGGCAAACGCCTCCAGCACTTACCGGAAGGCACTTGAAGGTCATCAGCAACCGAAAAAGGTTCTGGTGAAAGTCGATCGTGTCACCAAGAAGTTCGACGAAACCACGGCAGTGGACGATGTGTCCCTGGAGATCCATCAGGGCGAAATCTTCGCCCTGCTCGGCGGCTCCGGTTCGGGCAAATCGACCCTGCTGCGCATGCTTGCCGGTTTCGAGCGGCCGACTGAAGGGCGGATTCTGCTCGACGGCGTGGACATCACCGACATGCCGCCGTACGAGCGGCCGATCAACATGATGTTCCAGTCCTATGCGCTGTTCCCACACATGACCGTCGCGCAGAACATCGCCTTCGGCCTCAAGCAGGACCGTTTGCCGGCCAGTGAAATCGATGCCCGCGTCGATGAAATGCTGCGCCTCGTGCACATGACCCAATACGCCAAACGCAAACCGCATCAGTTGTCCGGCGGTCAGCGTCAACGCGTCGCCCTCGCCCGCTCGCTGGCCAAACGTCCGAAGCTGTTGCTGCTCGACGAACCGATGGGTGCGCTGGATAAAAAGCTGCGTTCGCAGATGCAACTGGAGCTGGTGCAAATCATCGAGCGCGTCGGCGTGACCTGCGTGATGGTGACCCACGACCAGGAAGAAGCGATGACCATGGCTGAGCGCATCGCCATCATGCACCTGGGCTGGATCGCGCAGATCGGCAGCCCGATCGACATTTATGAAGCACCGGTCAGCCGCATGGTTTGCGAGTTCATCGGCAACGTGAACGCCTTCGACGGCACCGTGGTGGAAGACCTTGAAGGTCACGCGATCATCCACAGCCCGGACTTGCAGCAGAAGATCTACGTCGGTCACGGCGTCAGCACTTCAGTGCAGGACAAATCGATCACCTACGCGATCCGTCCGGAAAAAATGCTGGTCAGCACCACTAAACCGGAGTTCCGCTACAACTGGTCCGAAGGCAAAGTGCATGACATCGCTTACCTCGGCGGTCACTCGGTGTTCTACGTCGAATTGCCCGGCGGCAAAATCGTCCAGTCGTTCATGGCCAACGCCGAACGCCGTGGCGCGCGTCCGACCTGGGATGACAAAGTCTACGTCTGGTGGGAAGACGACAGCGGCGTGGTACTGCGCTCATGAGAACCTTCAATCAGCAATTCCTGCGCCTGGTGCCCAGCGGACGAAAACTGGTGATCGGTATTCCGTTCATCTGGCTGTTCCTGTTCTTCATGCTGCCGTTCTTTCTGGTGATGAAGATCAGTTTCTCGGAAGCCGCGCTGTCGATCCCGCCGTACTCGGAGATCTACACCTACGCCGAACAGAAATTCCAGCTGCTGCTGAACATCGGCAACTACACCATGCTCGGCGAAGACGAGCTGTACCTGTCGGCCTACCTCGGTTCGCTGAAAGTCGCCGCGCTGAGCACGATGATGTGCCTGCTGATCGGTTTCCCGATGGCCTACGCGATCACCAAGACCGGCAAGGAAACGCAAAACGTCCTGCTGCTGTTGATCATGATGCCAACCTGGACCGCGATCCTGATCCGCGTTTACGCGTGGATGGGCATCCTCAGCAACAACGGTCTGCTCAACGCGTTTCTGATGTGGACGGGGCTCACCGATCACCCGATCGAGATCCTCAACACCAACACCGCCGTCTATATAGGCGTGGTTTACGCCTACCTGCCGTTCATGGTGTTGCCGCTGTACGCCAACCTCGTCAAACACGATGGCAGCCTGCTGGAAGCCGCGTCGGATCTGGGTTCGAGCAACTTCAACAACTTCTGGAAAATCACCGTGCCGCTGGCCAAGAACGGGATTATTGCCGGTTGCATGCTGGTATTCATTCCGGTGGTCGGTGAGTTCGTGATTCCGGAACTGCTGGGTGGCCCGGAGACGCTGATGATCGGTCGCGTGCTGTGGCAAGAGTTCTTCAATAACCGCGACTGGCCGGTGGCGTCTGCCCTGGCGGTGGTGATGCTGTTGATCCTGATTGTGCCGATTCTGCTGTTCAACCGCAGCCAGGCCAAAGAGATGGAGGCACGGGGATGAAACGCTTCGGTTTTTCCAAGTTCATGTTGATCTTCGGCCTGATGTTCATTTATCTGCCGATGCTGATTCTGGTGATCTACTCGTTCAACGCCTCGAAACTGGTGACGGTGTGGGGCGGCTGGTCGATCAAGTGGTATGTCGGCCTGCTCGACAACACGCAACTGATGGGCTCGGTGGTGCGCTCGCTGGAAATCGCCTGCTACACCGCGATTGCTGCGGTGGCATTGGGCACATTGGCGGCATTCGTGCTGACCCGTGTAACTCGCTTCAAGGGCCGCACTCTATTCGGTGGCCTGGTCACCGCGCCGTTGGTGATGCCTGAGGTGATTACCGGTCTGTCGCTGTTGCTGCTGTTCGTGGCGATGGCGCAGTTGATCGGCTGGCCGCAGGAGCGTGGCATCGTCACCATCTGGATCGCCCACACCACGTTTTGTGCCGCTTATGTGGCAGTGGTAGTCTCCGCCCGCCTTCGCGAGCTGGATCT
The DNA here is from genome assembly GCF_001269815.1 of Pseudomonas sp. P1.31. NCBI lineage: Bacteria > Pseudomonadati > Pseudomonadota > Gammaproteobacteria > Pseudomonadales > Pseudomonadaceae > Pseudomonas > Pseudomonas sp. P1.31. Next base: position 83,012 of record NZ_LHVN01000022.1, read on the forward strand.
GTCGATCGAAGAAGCGGCGATGGACCTCGGTGCGAAGCCGTTCAAGGTGTTTTTCCTGATTACCATCCCGATGATCGCGCCGTCGCTGGCGGCGGGCGGGATGATGTCGTTCGCCCTGTCGCTGGATGACCTGGTGTTGGCGAGCTTCGTGTCCGGGCCGGGTTCGACGACCTTGCCGATGGAAGTGTTCTCGGCCGTGCGTCTGGGCGTGAAACCTGAGATCAACGCAGTGGCGAGCCTGATTCTGCTGGCGGTGTCGCTGGTAACCTTCCTCGTCTGGTACTTCGGCCGCAAGGCAGAGGCCAACCGCAAGCGTGCGATTCAGGAAGCAATGGATCAGACCGCGAATGAGTCGTGGCAGCAGCCGGCAGCGGCGACCGCCTAAGTAACACCGATGAACAACTGTGGCGAGGGGATTTATCCCCGTTGGGCTGCGAAGCGGCCCCAGCAGTTCTACCTGAAAACTCTGTATTCAGGTTTTGCGACTGCTTCGCAGCCGAGCGGGGATAAATCCCCTCGCCACATAGTTCCATGTACAGCCGATAGCTTCTGTAGGAGCTGCGGAACGCTGCGATCTGTTGATCTTGAAAAACAAAATCAAAAGATCGCAGCGTGCCGCAGCTCCTACAAAAATGTAGTCAGCCCCTCGGTCAGTCGGATGAGGGGGCTTTACGTAATGTGAATAAAAAGAATGGAGTTGTACCAATGAAAATGTTTGGCAGGACTCTGCTGACACTGTCCTTAATGGGCGCAATCGTCATGGGCGCCCAGGCCAACGACAAGGTGCTGCGTGTTTACAACTGGTCCGATTACATCGCGCCGGACACCGTCAAGAAATTCGAAGACCAGACCGGCATCCGTGTGACCTATGACGTCTTCGACAGCAACGAGACCCTTGAGGCACGCTTGCTGGCGGGCAAATCCGGTTACGACATCGTCGTGCCGTCCAACAGTTTCCTGGCCAAGCAGATCAAGGCTGGCGTCTATCAGACGCTGGACAAATCGAAGCTGCCGAACTGGAAGAATCTCAACCCGGTGCTGCTGAAAAACGCCGCCGCCAGTGATCCGGACAACGCTCATGCGTTCCCGTACATGTGGGGCTCGATCGGCATCGGTTTCAACCCGGCCAAGGTCAAGGAAGTGCTCGGCGCCAACGCCCCGACCAACTCCTGGGACTTGCTGTTCAAGCCTGAGAACGCCGAGAAGCTCAAGGCGTGCGGCATCAGCTTCCTCGATTCGCCGACCGAAATGCTCCCGGCCGCCCTGCACTACCTGGGCTACCCGGTGAACGACAAGGACACCGCGCACATCGCCGAAGCCGAAGCGTTGTTCATGAAAATCCGTCCGTATGTAGCGTATTTCCATTCCTCGAAATACATCTCCGATCTGGCCAACGGCAACATTTGCGTGGCGGTCGGTTACTCCGGTGACGTGCTGCAGGCCAAGGCCCGCGCGGTGGAATCGGGCAACAACGTGGTGATCGATTACAGCATTCCGAAGGAAGGCGCCGGCAGCTTCTACGACATGGTCGCCATCCCGCGCGATGCCAGCAACGTCGACAACGCCTACCTGTTCATGAATTTCCTGATGCGCCCGGACATCATCGCCGAAGTCACCAACAGCATCGGCTACAGCAACGCCAACGCGGCGGCCACGCCACTGGTGGACGAAGCGATCCGCAACGACCCGGGCTCGTACCCGACAGACGCGGTGATGGCGACGTTGTACGCCGTACCGGATCAACCGATTGCCACGCAGCGCATCATGACGCGCGGCTGGACCCGGGTGAAGCTCGGTAAGTAAAAACACCGGTGATCAAAAATGTGGGAGCGAGCCTGCTCGCGAAAGCGGTATGACAGGCGATGAAAATGTTGGATGTGCCGACGCCTTCGCGAGCAGGCTCGCTCCCACAGTAAAGCAATGCAGTGCTGAAAATTTCCCGTTCGCGCAGCGCCTTACCACCGCTGCAACCTCTCTATGAACGGCCTCACCTGGCTCCCTCGGCTCAGGTGAATTCTCAGGCGCCTTCGGGCGCCTTTTTTTGTCCTCTCAAATCAGCGGCCAGTCTTGCAGCATGCGATAACGACCCTTGTGCGATTCAAACAAGGCAAAGCGTTCAGCTCGCAAAAAGAACTCCGGTGGCATAGCGGATTCCGGCTCCGGCGCACGGTAATCACGGGCCAACGTCAGGTGCGGGCGAAACTCGCGGGGTGTCTCTTCAAAACCGAAAGGCAACATCGCCTGTTCCAACGCATAGACTAAGCGCAACAACGCCTGCGGTGCCTGCTCAGGCGCCAGCGACAACACGCCCGGACGATGCCAGACCTGCAAGTGATCCAGTGAAATCCTCAACGCCTCCCCCGGAGTGCGCACTTTGCTGGCGGCTTGGCAAACTTCATTGATCTGCGCCAACGGCACCGCTCCGAGAAACAACAGCGTCAGGTGAAAGTTATCGGCCGGCACCGGTTTGCCGGTGCGCAAACCCAACTCGCCGCGCCACTGAGCAATCGCCTTGCGCTGTACCGGCGGGCAGTCGAGGGCGAAAAACAATCGCTTCGCTTCATCGGTCATGGCCCTGCTCCCCTGTTCATCGTAATTCGCCGGATTCTACACAGCCTGAACTGACGACTCGCGACAGGCAGCTATAGTTCAAGGATTGCCATCAACCGGAGGCCGCCATGCGCGAGATCCTCAGCAAAGAGCCATGGTGGGCCCGACCGCCGAGTCCCGGGCAGGATGAAAAGGAACTGGAATGGGGCTGGCTGGTGCATTACAGCGAGGGTGAGCCGCGCTTCGAATTTGTCCGCGAACGGCCAAGCGATGATGAAATTCGCCAGCGCAAAAGCTGCCGAATCACCCCCTCACCCGAGTGACGATATCCCTGTAGGAGCTGCGGCACGCTGCGATCTTTTGATCTTGTTTTTAAAATCAAAATCAAAAGATCGCAG